>CAVEJA010000033.1:9595-13340 GCA_963615745.1 Duodenibacillus sp. | reverse complement strand
GTAGCCGGGCTGATGGCGGCGTGCGGGGCTTCTGTGAACATGGTTTACGGGTCTGAAAGCTCTGCTTCCACAGCGCAAGTCCCGATAGCTGCGGCTGCCTATTTCGGTTATGACAAGGATGCCCTGTATCTTTCGCAGACTTGGTTCTCTTTGGAGGACTGGCATCTGCTGTTGCAGGAGGAGCTTGTCGCGGGGCATCCTGTCCTGATGCGCGGTTCGTCCTCCAGCGGTGGTGGTCACGCCTTCGTCTTTGACGGGGTGAAGTATGTGAGGGAAGTCCCCTATTACCATGTGAACTGGGGATGGGGCGGATCGGGAAACGGCTATTTCCTGATGACCCTGCTCAAGCCTTCGGAGGCGGGAACGGGCGGTTCTTCCACCAATTATTCGAACAGCAACGCCATGGTGGTGGGTTTGAAGCCGGACGACGGCGTGGACAGGGGGTGCGCTCTGGGCTGCAAGGGACTTACCGTGGACGACACGACGTATGTCGTTCCCGGAGGAAAGTTTACCGCTACGGTGACTTCCGTGCAGAATCTGGGGCAGGCTTCGTTCTCTGGAAAGGTGAATCTCTGTCTGATAGACGGGGATGGGAATCAGACAACCTTGGGAACGTGTTACAGTATCAGCGGATTGAAAACAGGCTATTTTCTCACTTCCTCCAAGACTTTGTCGTGTACCGTACCTTTAAGTCTGCCTTTGGGAGATTACAAGCTGACGGTTTCCGGGCAGTCCACGGATGGTAAGGAGTGCAGGGTGTTCAATGCCTATGTCCGAACCATACATGTCGTGGCGGAAGATCCCGCAGAGGCTCTGCCCGGAGTGCTCCGTTATACTTTTGATGCCAAGAACAATACGGCGAAAGTGCGCCGTTTCTCCTTGAGTTCCGCTGTTTGTGCGGAGCAATACAAGGGTGCTGTCACTGTCCCCGACTCCGTGGAGTATAAGGGAATCAGGTACGAGGTGACCGCAATAGGCGATTCCGCCTTCTATGGTTGTGAGAAACTCACGGAATTAGTCCTTTCTCCGCATATAAAAGGAATCGGGAAATATGCTTTCAGCGGTACTTCCGCTTTGGAAAACATCACTTTCCCGGAAAGCGTCACCTCCATAGGGGCGTATGCTTTCTCGCAATGTGGACTGAAAGAGGTGGTCATTCCCGCTTCTGTCACCAGTATGGGGGATCGTGTCTTCTATAAAAGCGATGCGCTGAAGACTGCCTCTCTGGCGGAAGGGGGGACTTTTATCGGTGTGAACGCTTTCAGGGAGTGTACGGCTTTGGAGACGGTGAAACTGCCTTCTTCCCTGCTGCGTATTCCCCAATATGCTTTTTATGGATGCAGTTCCTTGAAGAGCGTGACGATTCCGCCCTCTGTCACTTCCATACAGGGGCAGGCTTTCAAGGGCTGTTCCGCTCTTCAGGCGGTCTATTCCTTCGGGGAAACGCCTGCGACCCTTGCCTCCAAGGTGTTCGATGACACGAATAATTGTCCCATCTATGTGTTGCCCGATAACGTGGAAGTGTACAAGACCAAATGGGCGGCTTATGCTTCCCGCATAGTTGCCGATGTGACAGGCATTATCGGACTTCCCGCTGCCCAGGAAAAGGGCGCGGAGGGGATATATGATTTGAACGGAGTGCCTGTGGACGCCCGGGATGTTCGGAGGGGACACCTATATATAATAGGTGGGAGAAAGGTTCTTGTAAGGTAAAATGCGGCGTATGTCTCATAAACGGGTCTTTCGGAGACTGTTTCTTGCTGGAACTGTCTTCCTCTTGGCAGCTCTGGCGGGCAGTCAGAGGGCGGATGCCCGTGGTGTTACCCCGTTGGAGCAGTCCATGCTGGATCAGGGGCTGGTGGATATTGCCGATTACGACAGCAGCATTCGGGTAAGTCTGATGTATTCCCGTGCGGATAATTTTACCGGCAAGGTGCTTTACACGCAGTTAAGCCACGCTTATCTGCACCCCAAGGCGGCGAGGGCGTTGGCGAAGGCGCAGTCCCTGTTGAAGAAAGCGCATCCGGGCTTGAGCCTCATCGTCTTTGATGCGACAAGACCCATGAGCGTGCAGCAGAAAATGTGGAACTGCGTTCGGAATACGCCGAAATACTTTTACGTAAGCAATCCCGCACATGGCGGAGGGCTGCATAATTATGGTCTGGCTGTGGATATTTCTATATGTAGGGAGAACGGTGACACCATCCCTATGGGGACAAAAATAGATTATATGGGCAGTGCGGCACATATAACCAAGGAGTTGCAACTGGTGTCCTCGGGGAAGCTGACCATGCAGGCGGTAAAAAACCGCCGGATTCTTCGCAAGGTGATGAAAGAGGCGGGCTTCCGACCGCTCCCCACCGAGTGGTGGCACTTTAACTTGGTGAGCCGGGCTGTGGCAAAGCGGTATTATAAGGTGATAAAATAGATGACCCTGCATGTCAAAAGATGCCATATTGTCTGCTTGGAAGACAATATGGCATCTGCTTTTTTGCGGAAATGGCAGGGAAAATTCTTGGCACGGCAGTTGCGTTATGCTTAGTGAACACCGCTTGAAAGAGGCGGCGGAAATAAAAAAAGAGTATAACAAAAATAATGGAGGATAAGATTATGACACCAGTAAAACACACACAGACATGGTTACCCGAGATGTTCAACGATTTGTTTAACAACAATTGGATGCTCAATTCCCACACTACGGCTCCCGCAGTGAATGTATTGGAAAACGAGAACAGCTATATGGTTGAGGTTGCCGCTCCGGGAATGGAGAAGAAAGACTTCAAGATAAGCTTGGAAGACGAGCAGTTGGTCATCTCTATGGAGAAGAAAGAGAATGAGAAGAAGGACAGTTCCCACTATCTGCGCCGCGAGTTCAATTACGCAAGTTTCAAACAAGCCTATGTGCTTCCCGAGGATGTGGTAGTGGACAAGGTGAGTGCGAAGATGGAAAATGGCGTACTGACCATCGTTCTGCCCAAGAAAGCAGAGGCTGTGGAGCGTCAGAAGAACCGCGACATCAGCATTGAATAAAGACGGACGGTAGGTTGAACCACTGAAATTCCAACTTTATCATATTTATAGTTTTGATTAATGGGAATCCCCAACGCTCTCGGCAATGAGAATGTTGGGGATTTTCTTGTGGGAAAAGATAAAAAAAGCGGAGGCTTTCGAGCCTCCGCTTTTTTCATACAGGGGAAATCAGTCTATCTCCTCGTCTGCCTCATAACCGCCCATTTCGCGAATGGCGTTCTTGAGCATGGTGTGTTGTTGGAACAGATTATTGACGGGAATCTCGTTTTTGGTTGTGTCGTGCATCGGAGCTTTCAGGAAGAAACTGAGGAAACGCTGTATTCCGCTTCTTCCCGCTCTTGCCGCGAGGTCTGACAACAGGCAGAGATCCAGCAGCACGGGGGCTGCCAGGATGGAGTCCCGGCAAAGGAAGTTGATTTTGATCTGCATGGGATAGTTCATCCAGCCGAAGATATCGATGTTGTCCCAGCTCTCTTTGTTGTCGTTGCGGGGCGGGTAGTAGTTGATGCGCACCTTGTGATAGTAGTTGGAATAGAGATCCGGCTGCTTGTCTTCCTCCAGAATGGAGTCAAGGGTGGACAGTTTGCTGACCTCTTTTGTGTGGAAGTTGGCTGGTTCGTCGAGCACCAATCCGTCGCGGTTGCCCAGAATATTGGTGGAGAACCATCCGTTCAAGCCCAGGCAGCGTGTGCCGATGATGGGTGCGAAACCGGAT
>CAVEJA010000033.1:5343-9585 GCA_963615745.1 Duodenibacillus sp. | reverse complement strand
AAACCGGATTTTACCAAGGTTTGTCCTGTCTTGAAGTCCTTTCCTGCGATGGGCAGGTTGGTTTTCTCTGCCATTTCCCACATGGCGGGGATGTCCAGCGTGGTGTTCGGTGCGCCCATGACGAAAGGCGCGCCCTCTGCCAGAGCCGCATAAGCGTAGCACATGGAGGGCGCGATGTTCACGCAGTCATTGTCTTTCATAGCCTTTTCCAGATGGGCGAGCGTGTCATGAACCTCCATATTGGGAGCGACATAGATCTCCGTAGAGGCTGCCCATGCTACGACAATGCGGGAGCAGTTGTTCTCTTTCTTGAAGTTGCGGATGTCCTCTCTGATTTGCTCCACCATGTCCCAGCGGGTCTTGCACTGTTTTACGTTGTCCCCATCCAGTCTCTTGGCGAAATTCTTGTCGAAAGCCGCTTTCATGGGGAAGATTTTCTCCAGTTCGTCCTTGACGGTAAGGATGTCTTTTTCCTTGAGAACCTGTGCGTACATGGCACTCTGGAAAGCGTTTGCGGGGTAGATATCCCATGCGCCGAATACCAGATCCTTGAGATCGGCAATCGGGACTATCTCGGAATAATGGAGGTATTTCTTGTCTTTTCCCCTGCCCACACGTATCTTGTCATACAGTGTCATGCTTCCGATGGGTTTTGCCAAGCCTTTGCGTGCCATCAGAACACCTGTTATAAAGGTGGAAGTCACTGCTCCCAACCCTACAATCATAACACCCAGCTTTCCTTCTGCGGGTTTTACATTTGCATTTCTCATATTTGTTGTTGTTTTGTTGGTTGTATAGTGCAAAAATAATACTTATTTGAAAGGAACGGTTGCGGAGGAATGAAAATATATGTGAAGTAGGACAATATTTCCGAATATTGGTCTGAGATTTCCCCAAAAGGCGGGGGAAAGGAGGATGTGTCCGTGAAAAAGGATGGAAAAGGAAAACGCCTATGTGGATAAGATGCAGTAATTTTGTTGGAAATTAGGATATGGACGAGATTTCCCGGAAGATGAAGTTTGCTGTCATTGCGGCTGGCGAGGGTTCGCGGCTGAGGCAGGAGGGCGTGAATGAGGACAAGCCCTTGGTGAGAATAGGCGGAGAGCCCATGCTGCATCGGCTGGTGAGGATATTCTCTGCCGTCGGAGCGGAGGAGACGGTGCTGGTGGTCAATGCCGGGATGCCGGAGGTGGTAGCGTATGCGGACACTTTGATAGAGGAATTCCGTGGAAAGATGCCGGTAAGGGTGCTGGTTCGCTCCACGCCCAGCTCCATGCACAGCTTCTATGAGATGAAGCCTTACTTGGAGGACAGCCCTTTCTGTCTGACCACCGTGGACACTGTCTTCCGTGAGGAGGAGTTCGGGCGGTATATAGACGCGTTCCGCAGTACCCCGTGCGACGGCATGATGGCGGTGACGGACTATATCGACGACGAGAAACCCCTGTATATAAGTATGGATTCCCGGCAGAGGATAGACGGTTTCCTGGACACGCAGGAGAATTGCCGGTATGTTTCCGGGGGAATCTACTGTCTGCGTCCCTCCTGTCTGGGCACTCTGGAGAATTGTGTGCGGGAGGGAAAGAGCCGTATGCGCAATTTCCAACGCCAGCTGGTGGGCGACGGACTTCTTCTGAAAGGATATACTTTCTCTAAAATACTGGATATTGATCACGCCGGGGACATTTCCAAGGCGGAGAAGTTTGTTATGGAAAAACCCTGATATGGAGATAGCGGGTATATTACGGGATTCGGTGTTCTCTCCCAATTCGAATGATAGCAGGATTATGGAGGAAATCGCCCGCAGACTGAGGGGGATGGGGCACGCTGTCCGCCTTTATCCCGAGGCGCGGGTGGCGGAGCAGCCGCTTTCCGAGCGGGTCATGTTCTCTATGGCGCGCGGGGCGGAGGCTCTGGAGAGGCTTTCCGATTATGAGCGGGAGGGCAGGGTCATCCTCAATTCTCCCCGTGGGGTGAGGAATTGCATGCGCTGGAGCATCACCCGTATGTTGGAGGAGAGCCATGTGTTGATTCCCCCTACATATTATATAGACTTGTCCGCCGTCTCCGGGAGCGTGTGTTCCGCGGACTTTCCCTGCTGGTTGAAGCGGGCTGACGGATGTTCGGAGGTGATGGACGATGTGTGTTATGTGGAGAATAAGGAGGATTTGGAACAGGCGTTGTTCAGGTTCGGCAGCCGTGGCATACGGAAAGCGGTTCTGACACGCCATGTGGAAGGAGACCTCGTCAAGTTCTACGGAGTGGCTGGCACTTCCTTTTTCTACTGGTATTATCCCACCTTGGCGGGAGGGAAGACCAAGTTCGGACTGGAGAAGCGGAACAGCCCTGTGAGGAAAACCCCTTTCTCGGCGGAGGATTTGCAGAGAGAGATGAACGCTTTCGCCCGTGTTTCCTCTACCTCTGTGTACGGAGGGGATTGCATCGTCGGCGGTGACGGCAGATGCCGGGTGATAGATTTCAATGATTTTCCCAGTTTCTCCCCTTGTGTGGAGGCTGCCGCCCAAGCCGTGGCGGAAAGAATCAGTTCTATGAATATAGGAATATAATAAGTTATGAGTGCGGATAAGGTACAGGCAACCTATAAGAGCAGAGATACGGAAGAGTGGCTGGATATTCATTTCACCCGCCCCATAGGTTATTTGTGGGCGCGTTTCTTCCAGAGACTGAACGTTCACCCCAATGTGGTGACCGTCTTTTCCATCTTCTTAGGCATCGGGGCGGGCGTGATGTTCGCTTACAGGGATATTCTCCACAATGTGGCAGGGGTGCTGCTCCTGATGTGGGCGAATTTCTACGACAGTTGCGACGGGCAGCTGGCGCGCATGACGGGCAAGAAAACCCAGTGGGGGCGGATGCTGGACGGCTTTGCGGGCGATGTGTGGTTCGTAGCCATCTATCTCGCCATCATTGTCAGGCTTTTCAATCAGGAGATGCCTTTCCTCCACCGCCCCTGGGGGCTGTGGATATTCGCGCTTTGTGTCCTGTCGGGCATTGTCTTCCATGCCCGCCAATGCCAGTTGGCGGATTATTACCGCAACATCCACCTCTATTTCCTGCCGGGAGCGGCCAGTGAGTTGGACAGTTCCGTCCGGCAGAGGCAGATCTTGGCGGAGACTCCGAGGAAGGGGAATTTCTGGTGGAGGGCGTTTCTGGCAAGCTATGTCAGGTACACCCGTACCCAGGAGAGGCTTACTCCGAACTTCCAGAAACTGATAGGATATATCCATACGGAGATGGGGGACAGGATTCCCGACCGTTTCCGGCAGGACTTTCGGAGGAAAAGCCTGCCGCTCATGAAGTATGCTAATATGGTGACTTTCAATTGCCGTGCCATCACGCTCTATATCGCCTGTCTGATAGATATGCCCTGGCTGTACCCGGTGGTGGAGATTGTCTTGTTCACTGCCGTGGCGGATTATATGAAGTATCGCCATGAGACCATGTGCAAGGCGTTTTATGAGCGGCTGCGGTCGGGCGGATACAGGGAGGAGGACTGATGATGAAATCCGCATACCGTAATATTTTTCTGCTCTTCGGCTTGTTGGCGATAGTCATCATGCTGTGTACATTTGATATAGATTACAGGGAGCTGTGGGAGAACATACACCGGGCGGGCTATTGGTTCTTTGCCGTAGTGGGCGTTTGGGTGGTGATATACTTCTGCAACGCCCTTTCGTGGTACTATATCATCAAGAGCGGGGAGGAAAAATCGCCTGTTCCGTTCTGGAGGGTGTACAAGCTGAGCATCTCCGGCTTCGCGCTGAACTATGCCACTCCTTGCGGACTGATGGGCGGAGAGCCTTACCGCATCATGGAGCTTGCTCCCTATGTCGGGACTTCACGGGCCACATCCAGTGTCATCCTGTATGTGATGATGCACATCTTCTCCCATATCTGTTTTTGGCTGGGTGCTATTGTCCTGTATCTGTGTATGTACAGGGTGGGCAGTGTGCCGATGGGCGTTTTTCTCTCGGTGACGGGGGCGGTTCTTTTGCTGCTGGTGTATTTCTTCATACGGGGATATAGGAACGGAATGGTGGTGCGCACCATCCGTATTCTCCGCAAGATACCGTTCGTGGGGCGGTGGTTCAGCCGTTTCTATGAGAGCAAGCGGGAGGTGTTGCAGAGGATAGACAGCCAGATTGCCGGACTGCACCGGCAGCGCAGGCGTACTTTCTACGCTTCTTTCCTGACGGAGTTCGTCTCCCGGGTGCTGACGAG
>CAVEJA010000033.1:0-5288 GCA_963615745.1 Duodenibacillus sp. | reverse complement strand
GACGAGTGCCGAGGTCTTCTTTATTCTGAAGATTCTTACCCCTGATGTGAGTTTCCTGGACTGTATTCTCATCATGGCTTTCACCTCCTTGTTCTCCAATATCTTCTTTTTCTCCCCCATGCAGCTGGGGGCGAGGGAGGGCGGCTTCGCCCTTGCGGTGAGCGGACTGTCTCTTTCGGGGGCTTTCGGAGTGTACACCAGTCTGATTTCCCGTGTCCGTGAGTTGATATGGATAGCCATAGGGGTGGCGTTGATGAAGATTGGAAATGGGAAAGTCCCTGCCTGCGGAGGGAAAAAGCCCGTCTTGGACGGAGTGCGGGGGCTGCTGTTCGATTACGGAGGCACTCTGGATTCCGGCGGCCGCCATTGGTCACGGATTATCTGGGAGGGCTATCTCCGTGCGGAAGTCCCGGTGACGGAGGAAAGATTCCGTGAGGCGTATGTATATGCGGAGCGGTATCTGGGAAAGCATCCTGTGATAGAGCCGGAGGACACGTTCAGGGATCTGATGAGGAAGAAAATCCACTTGGAGATGCAGTATCTGGAGCTGCCCTCCGCCTGTGAGGAGGCGGTGGTTTCCTATTGCTATGATTATGCCGTCAGGGAAACGGAGAAGTCGCGCCGTGTGCTGGAGACCCTCCGGGGCAGATATGCTATGGCGCTGGTCACGAATTTCTATGGCAATATCCATAGCGTGCTGGCGGATTTCGGCTTGCAGGATATTTTCGAGGATGTGATAGAGAGTGCGGTGGTGGGTGTTCGCAAGCCCTCGCCCGAAATCTGGAGGAAGGGCGTGGAGGCGTTGCGCCTTCCGGCTGCGGAAGTATGCGCCATTGGCGACTCTTTCGACAAGGACATAGAGCCTGCCCGCTCTCTGGGATGTCGTGCGGTCTGGTTCAAGGGGGAGGAGTGGTCGCCCTCTGTCCGTGACGAGTCCGCCACCGATGCCGTGATTACGGACATCACCCAGCTGCTTTCCTTGTAGGGAAAGCGGTGCGGATGGCGTTTAGAAAGTCATTCGGAGGGCTATTCTCAGCCCCCACTTCCTGGCGGTAGGCAGATCCAGATAGGTGATGCGGCGTATGCCCTCGATTTGCAGAATCTTGAAGATGTTGTGGATGCCGGCGGTGATTTCGATGTAAGGCTTGTCCGGGTCCATCACAAAGGAGGAATAGTGGTAGTTTCCCGCCTCGTCGAAATGCCCCGGAAAGTAGAACAGCCTGGTGTCATCCGGGTTTTTGAACGGGTTGTTCTTGTCCGTCAGCGTTCCCCAGAGCACGTTGCAGCTGAGGAATTCCCTCCATTTCAGTTTGCGCAGGAGCGGGATGCGGTTGAATATCTTTCCGTTCAGATCCCATGAGACCATCAGCGAGGCGTATCTGTCGTTGAGGAACTCCATGTTGTTTACGAGGTTGAAGGTGTTGTCCTCCTTGATATAGGACAGGTTGGCTTCGGGCATGATGAGCAGGGGGAACGGCACTTTGTTCCATTGCGCGCCGCCCTTGAGGTACATGTCTATCTTCCCTGCCCCTGGAACCCACAGCCGCTTGTAGATGCTGGCTTCCGTGAGGTTGTAGGAGTACGAGCCGCCGAGGAATCCGTTCAGACCTGCCGTGTGGTACAGGGCGAAACAGGGAGCGTCCTTGTTCACCGTGATTCTTCTCTGTTTGGTGTTGATGTACCGTGCGTGGGGCTGGAAGTAGATTCCCGCCTTGATTTCGGAAGTCTTCAGATACCTTGTGTGGTTGTCTTTCTGTTGCGAGGGTGTCCCCGTGCCGTCCAGTGGCTGGTAGAAGAGCTGCGCCGTGGCTTCGTTTCTCTCGGCGTGGAACTCGCTTTCTATGCGCACGCCGTTGTTGTATTCCCGCTCGTAGCGCAGGCGGAAGCGGTTGAAGTACATCATCTGGTCCACTTTCGCCCATTTGAAGGAGGTGAACACGTTGTCCTTGTCCGTGGGGAGGAACTTGTCCGAGGGCGACATCACATCGCTCTGGTAGGAGACGGTCAGGTTGTTGGTCGGAAATTCTCTGGGCAGATACGCCTTGGGGTTGAAGGCGTAGGTGAGTTCCCCCATTCCTTTCCAGCGTTCGTCTTTGAAACCGTAAGCCAGATACCCTTTGCCGAACAGGTGTTTGGACAGGTTGGCGGTGGTTTGTCCGCTGATGCGCAGGCGCAGGCCGTCCACGAAGTTCTGGGTGATGGAGGTGTTGATAGGCCCGAAGTCGAATTTGCTGGGGTGTTTGGGGTCGGTGCTGGTCTCCACGAAGTTCTCGATAAAGGCTTTCAGGACAAGCATCCCTATCTTGAAGTGCTTCATGGATTCAAATCCTTTGAGCATCTCGTCCATGTTGTCCTCGGAGTTGGACAGCTTTTCCGGCCTCTTCTCCTCCCAGAAGGTGTCGTTCCGGGTCAGTGCGTTGGGGTCGGTTCTCTCGCTGCCTGTGAATTTGAACGCTTTTTGGGGTATCTCCTCCGTGCTGTAATCCGTGTAGAAGGTGTTCCGCACCACTTGGAACTTGGCGAGCATCTTGTTCAGCTTGATCTGGACAATCATCTTGTCCGAGGACAGGCTCTGCTCCCCTGTGGGCAGGGTCTCGAATTCCTGGATAACTTCCAGGTGTTCCACGAAATTGACATCGGATTTTTTGGGGATGTTCAGGATGGCTTTGTGTACCCTGTAGGTGGAGTCCGCCAGCACGAAGAGGCTTCCCGTGAAGCCGAAGTCCTGCGGATTGGCGGGCGAGAAGTCCACTTCCACGCATCTTGTGCCGTTCACATCCAGCGTGTCCGCCAGGAAATAGTGGTAGAACCCTATGGCGTTGTGGGAGGCGATGGGGCTGATGAAGGGATACTGGAGTAGCCGGATGTTGTCATCGAACAGCCGCACATCCGTGAAGCAGTCCGCAATCATCACATCCATGATTTCCCCCGTGTTGAACAGCTTGTTGATGCCGGTCTCCCGCTTGCCCGTGATGATATCCTTCTCCGATTCGGGCTTCCTGCGGTAGATGTGCTCGGAGGTCTCCTCGTGTACGGAGATGGGGAGCGTGAGCTTCCCCGTCTGAGGATTCACCTCCACATGGTTCTTGAGGAAGGGCATTTTCTTGAACTTTCCCTCCTCGAATACCTTCTCCGTGAAGTCGTTGATAGCCACGGTGGTCTTTCTGTACTGGCTGTAACTGAAGAAGTCGTGCGCCCTGACATCGTTGGACTTCTTGGCTGCGATGACTTTGCGGATGAAGTCCACGGCGGGGTTGTTCTTCCTTTTGTATTTGTTCCTCTTCGCCTTGACGGTGGCTTCCTGAAGCTGCGTGGTGGTGGTTTTGAGCTGCACGTCCAGCCTGTCGGTGGTGTTGGCGATGGGGAGGAGCTGTCTGTCATAGCCCACATAGGAGAATGTGAGCTTCTTTCCCACCATCTTCCGTATGGAGTAGCTCCCGTCCTCCTTGGTGTTCACACCGATGGTAGTCCCCTCGTAGTAGATATTGACGAAGGGGAGGGCTTCTCCTGTCTTGAAATCCGTGACCGTCCCGGTCAGATTCTGGGCGCGGACACCGAGGAAACACAGCAGGAAAAAAACGATGAGTGTGAAACGAATCCTCATGGGGCGTTGGGAATTGGCTGCAAAAATAAGAAAAAGGACAGGGCTGGGAGCGGGGACGGTATATAAAAAGGTGAAAAAGGGCAATAGTTACGCATTTTCGGGTGGCGGAATCCGCTTTTTTAGGAAAGCTACATATATGCTAATGTTTTTTAATTGCCTGTTTATGTGGGGCGAAAGCGGTAATTTTGCACTTCGGAATGAGTACGGAAAAGGACAATTACACCCTCTTGACCCACGCTCCCGTCCCCAAAGTGATACTCAGGATGGCTGTTCCTACCATCATCAGTATGCTGGTGACGAGTTTCTACGGTATGGTGGACACCTATTTTGTGGGCAGGCTGGACACGCAGAGTACGGCTGCCGTGGGAGTGGCTTTCTCCGTCATGGCGTTGGTGCAGGCGGTGGGGTTCTTCTTCGGACACGGGTCGGGCAACTACATCTCCCGCTGTCTGGGGGCGAGGGAGACCGGCAAGGCGCGCTGCATGGCGGTGACGGGATTCCTGTACAGCGTGGGCGGAGGTGTCCTCATCGCCTTGCTGGGGCATCTGTTCCTCTCTCCCCTGTGCGTGGCGTTGGGCTCCACCCCTACGGTGCTGCCTTATGCGGAGGCTTACCTGGGCGTCATATTGTATGGAACGCCTTTTGCCACAGCCTCCTTCACGCTGAACAACCAGATGCGTTTCCAGGGGAATGCCGCGCTCGCCATGTACGGCATTGTTGCCGGAGTGGTGCTGAATGTGGTGCTTGCCCCTCTGTTCATCTTTGTCTGCGGCATGGGCATCACCGGGGCGGGTCTTGCCACGGTGACGGGGCAGGTGGTGAGTTTCCTCATACTCCTGTACATGACGGGGCGGAGGGGTAATATCCCTGTCCGTCTGGCGGATTACAGGTTCTCGTGGTATCTGGTAAGGGAGATTGCGGCGGGCGGCACGCCCTCGCTCTCCCGTCAGGGGCTTGCCAGTGTGGCGGCGTTGATGCTGAATGTGGCGGCTGCGCGCTATGGGGATGCTGCGGTGGCGGGCATGTCCATCGTCAATAGGATATCCAATTTCGTGTATGCCGTCGTGGTCGGTCTGGGGCAGGGCTTCCAGCCGTTGTGCGGTTTCTGCTATGGCGCGCGCCTGTACGGGCGTGTGGAGAGCGGCTTCAGGTTCTGTGTGAAGGTGGGTACGGTCTTCTTCCTCGTCCTGACGGTGGCGGGGCTTGCCTTTACCGAACCCATTATCGGGGAGTTCCGGGATGATGCGGAGGTGGTCCGGGTAGGCTCGGCGGCTTTTCGGTGGCAGCTGGTCACCTATCCGCTGATAGCCGTCATCATTCTTGCCAATATGCTTTTGCAGACCATCAGGAAGCCGGTCAGGGCGAATGTCGTGGCGGCTTCCCGCAGCGGTCTGTTCTTTATCCCCGCCATCATCGTGCTGCCCCGCTGTCTGGGGCTGACGGGCGTGGAGATGTGCCAGGCGGTTTCCGATGTTTGTGCGTTCCTTGTCTCCGTCCCCCTCGTATGGAGTGCTTTCCGGGAAATGCGGAAAGAGCGGAGATGAGGCGGTTTTCCATGAGAGAAATCTACTCGTCAAAGTTTGATTTTTATTCGTCAAACTTTGACGAGTAAAAAACTCGCCGTTTTACGAGTGCCAACTCCGCGTTTTAGCACTCGTAACTCCGCGGTTTAACAGTGTTAAAC
>CAVEJA010000032.1:0-2491 GCA_963615745.1 Duodenibacillus sp. | reverse complement strand
ATCCTGCACATGGGTGGAAGACGGGGATGTGAAGAGCTTTGTGAACTCTGGAATAAGGGCTGCTCCCAATGTTCCGCAGCTGATGATGACAGACAAGGCTATCCAATAGTAGCCTCCCAAGTCCTGAAGGAGGAAGTAACTGGCTGCGAAAGTGCATAGAATAGACACGATGGATGTTATCCATACCAGAGCTGTTAGCGGTGCTTCGAAGTTTATGTCATCCGCATTGCCGTAGCGCATCTTGGAAATAGCCCCGTTGATATAGTAGGAAAGCACGGAGGCGAATACTCCCAGAATACGCATGACAAAAATCCAGACGAGTAGTTTTACCTGGAAGTCCTGGGAGGGAACAGCCAACAGAATAAAAGAGACCAGTGCGACCCCTGTTACGCCATAGGTTTCGAAGCCGTCGGCTGTCGGGCCGATGCTGTCGCCGGCGTTATCGCCCGTACAGTCCGCAATTACTCCCGGATTGCGCGGGTCGTCCTCACCGATTTTGAACACCACTTTCATGAGATCGGAACCAATATCCGCTATTTTGGTGAATATGCCGCCGGCAATGCGCAGCGCGCTTGCGCCAAGAGACTCGCCTATGGCGAAGCCGATGAAGCACGAACCTGCCAGATCGCCCGGCATGAACATCAGGATAACAAGCATGAGCATAAGCTCCACACAGATGAGAACCACTCCGATACTCATTCCTGCCCGCAGCGGGATATTCAGCAAATCCAAAGGCTTGCGGCGCAGGGAGGCGAATGCCATACGCGAGTTGGCGTAAGTGTTCATTCTGACGCCAAACCACGCTACTCCATAAGAGCCGAGAATGCCGATAACCGTCCATGCCAGGATAAGGAGAACCGCTCCAAAGGACATGTGGGAGAGGGCTCCAAAGTATAAAGCGATTGCCGCACCGATGAAAACAAACAGGATCACCAGGAATTTTCCCTGCTGTTTCAAGTATGTGGAGCAGGTCTTGAAGATGACATTTCCTATTTCAAGCATGGATTCGTGGGCTTGGAGCTTATGTACTTTCGCAAACTGCCAGAATCCAAAGAGGATGCCTGCCAGTATGATGGCGAATCCCCAATAGAGGATGCCTGCCTGGGATGCGAAATTCTCGGGCATCTTCAAATCGGCTTCCGATGCAAGAACTGTGGATGGGGCAGTAATCATGGCGATTACCGCAAGAATTTTATTTTTCATAATGAATAAAGTTTGCCTCTTCTGTTGTTTACAGAAGATATATGGGTTAAGTAATGTTTTTGAATCACATCTTCCCAATGTGGAAAAGGGAAGATGTGATATGCTGTCGGCTGTTATTTGTTTACAGAGAAACGGAATATGGTGTGATGCTTGTAGGTCTCACCGGGTTTGAGGAAAGGAGAAGGCCATTCCTTGCTTATCAGACACTTGTTCGGACTGTCGGGATAAACCTGTGTCTCCAGACAAATGGCTGTTCTCTGGTTGTATTTGATGCCTTTCTTTCCCGTAACTGTTCCGTCCAGGAAGTTGCCTGTGTATATCTGGATGCCTGGCTGGTCGGTGAAAACCTCCAGAACAATGCCGGTGACGGGGGAGATGACTTTGGCTGCAACGGTGGTTATATCATTGCTTTCACGCAGCACCCAGTTGTGGTCGTAACCTCTGGCGTTCTTTATCTGTGTGTTGCTGGTGTCATTGATGCGCGCTCCGATGGTGGTCGGGGTGGTGAAATCCAGCGGAGTCTCAGAAACGGAGACGATAGCTCCCGTTGTCATGAAGGTACTGTCCACTGGAGTGAATGCGGGAGCGTTGATAAAGAGCGTGTCGTTGGTGACAGGCATCGTCGGATCTCCGTTGAGATTGAAATAAGAGTGGTTTGTCATGTTCAACACTGTGGTCTGGTCAGTGGTTGCCTCGTATTTAATATCAATGGAGTTGTCGTCTGTAAGTGTGTACGTGACGCAGGCATTGACATTTCCGGGGAAATTCATATCTCCGTCGGGGGACAGCAAGGTCAGTTTGAGGATATGGTCATTGATTTGGTTCGCCTTGAACACCTTGTACTGCCATCCGTCTGGACCTCCGTGCAGGCAGTGACCATAATTATTGACGGGTAATTGTATTTTCTTTCCCTCAACAGTGATTTCTCCCTTGTTGATGCGGTTGGCATAACGCCCTATGGCTGCTCCGAAGTCGCTGGGTACATGGATGTATTGCCCGATGCTGTCGAAGCCAAGAACCACATCCTGGAATTTTCCGTTGATGTCGGGAACCATGATAGACACGATACGTGCCCCGAAGTTGGTGACACAGACTTCCATTCCGTTCTTGTTTTTCAGGACATACAGCGAGGTGGAGTCACCGTTTACCACTGTGTTGAAGTTCCTGGGGTCTAATCCCGAAAGGGTTTTAGGCTCTTGAGTGGAATTGTTGCAGGAGCAGACTACTCCGAGAGCTGCTATGCAAACTGCTAAAAATGTCTTTCTCATATTCTTTTACGGTTTATTGT
>CAVEJA010000031.1:0-7284 GCA_963615745.1 Duodenibacillus sp. | reverse complement strand
GGGCGATGATTCCCATATTGTCCAAAATGCGGAGGTAGTTCATTCCCATCCGGCGGGAATATAGCCAAATGGAGAAGAGCATGCCCAGTACTCCGCCATGACTGGAAAGTCCCTCATAGCCTGTCATTCTCCATCCTGTAGGAAACTTGTGGATGGGAAGCAGCATTTCTGTGATGTGGTTCAAGTAGTAAGCGGGTTCATAGAACAGGCAGTGTCCCAACCGGGCTCCTATGAAAACCCCAAAGAAGCAGTATATGAACAACGGGCTGAAAACCTCGTCAGGGATTTTCTGGTTTTTGTAAAGTTTCCCCATGTTGTAAAATCCGAGCAATAACGCTGTTGCCCAGCAAATGGAATACCATCGGATGGGGTATGAGAGGATATGGAATGCTATCGGGTCAGGATTCCAGGTGATGAAACCGGCTATCATTCTGTGACGGATTATACATTAAAACGGAAGTGCATGATGTCTCCATCCTCCACCTCGTATTCTTTTCCCTGAACAGCGATTTTCCCTGCTTCCCGGATGGCTGCTTCTGAGCCATAGTGGATGTAATCCTCGTACTTGATGACCTCGGCGCGAATGAAGCCTTTTTCAAAGTCTGTATGGATAACTCCCGCGCATTGCGGTGCTTTCCAGCCTTTGCGGAAAGTCCATGCCTTTACCTCCATCTCTCCTGCTGTGATGAAAGTGCGGAGATTGAGCAGTTTGTAGGCGGTTTTTACAAGGCGGTTGCAGCCCGATTCCTCCAATCCGATGTCCTGTAAGAACATCTGGCGTTCCTCGTAAGACTCCAATTCGGCAATGTCGGCTTCGGTCTTAGCCGCTATGACTAAAATTTCCGCATGCTCCTGGGCAGCCAGCTCACGCACCTGCTCCACATATTTGTTCCCTTTGACAGCACTGCCCTCGTCCACATTGCATACATAAAGGACAGGCTTGGTGGTCAGCAGGAACAAATCATGCGCTATGGCTTGCTCCTCCTTGCTTTCAAAGGTGACAGCACGGGCGGAAATGCCCTTTTCCAGAACCTCATGGTAGGCTTTCAGGACATTGTACTCCAGTTTGGCTTTTTTGTCACCGCCCATCTGGGCAACTTTCTCCACCTTGCGAAGACGGTTCTCCACGGTTTCCAAATCCTTTATCTGCAATTCTGTGTCGATGGTGTTCTTGTCTCTGATAGGATCAACAGAGCCGTCCACATGACTTACATTGTCGTCATCGAAACAACGGAGTACGTGGATGATGGCGTTGGTCTGGCGTATGTTCCCCAGAAACTGGTTGCCCAGCCCCTCTCCTTTGCTTGCCCCTTTGACAAGCCCGGCGATGTCCACAATCTCCACAGTAGCCGGAACAATTCTTCCGGGATGTACTATTTCCGCTAATTTTCCCAACCGCTCGTCGGGAACTGTGATAACGCCTACATTAGGTTCTATTGTGCAGAAAGGGAAATTTGCAGCTTGAGCCTTGGAATTGCTCAGGCAGTTGAATAGAGTGGACTTTCCCACATTGGGAAGTCCCACAATTCCGCATTGAAGTGCCATATTTCAAATATTGTGTATTGTCAATCGATATTACAATTTACAAAATTACGGTATTTTCCTTATATATTGGATACTCCCATTATTTTCCCTTGTGATATCCTTGTTTCTCCCTTTGTTTTCGCTTTTTGAAGGGAGAACAAAGGGAGAACAAAGGGAGGTGTAAGGGAGAACTATACGGAAGAGCAAGTTGGATGAAAGCTGTTTAAATCTGGGAATAACAGACAAGCGCATCATATTCTCCACCATTTTGAAGAACAACTTGGTGCTTTCTGATTCCGTGTCAGTTCTACCTGATGACGAATCAAACTTAAAAGCTTTCAGACTTGGTTCTGGTTTATTTCAATTTCAGTTTGGATAGTTTGCCTAAGAACTTGGATATACCGTCAGTGCTCTTTTTCGTCTGCTTTTTTGTCTGTTCGGTAGTTTGTCCGTTTGTCTGTTCGTTAGCTTGTTCTAAAGTCTGTACCGTTTTTTCAAGACTCTTTACGGTTTCAGGCATTTTGCTTGTCATGGAAACACCGTTAAAGTATTCTCTTGTTTGCAGCGGCTCGAAAGTTGTCCGCTCTGAGGTGAACACTTGCTTGCGTACAGGACGGAACCATTCTGCTTTGACATATAATGTCTCTCCTTTGTGTGGGTCTATAATGGGAAGGAATCCATAGGTTTCTCCTATCCGCGGACCTGTCACCCACACTCTTTCTCCATTAGAAAAGGTTTGGGAGGTATTGGCACTGACAGTGGGGATAAAAAACATATGGCCTTCAAAAGTCCGTCCAGTTCCTTCTCCAAAACTTCTTGCCTGATACCAGCCAAGTTGTTGGGCATGCGTGCTTTTCTGTGCGACCTCTATGGCTTTTTCAATTGTACAGACGGCTTCAGGGTTCATCAAGGTTGAGGTAGTGCCAGTCATCAGTCCGAGCGCATCCATAAAAGCCATGGCTTCCTGCGCCCATGAAGCAATCTTGCCGTTGTCTGTGTAACGGGTAAGCTTGGAGTCGTATTCCGTATATGCGTACACTCCTTGCTTTTCGATATAGCGCAAAGTGCCGTAAATCATAGCCGCCACTTCCTGTCTTGTAGCCGGGGTTTTGTCTGTCGCTGCATCTTTGAAAGAAGAGAAATGCTCGTCAAGCAGTCCCATGGCGACGGCTTTCGGGGTGTAGTCATCGGAATAACTGCTTTTGTCCGCCTTGATTTCGTGTCCGATAAGTTCCTCGGCAAGGCGCACGGCAAGCGACTTGAGTTGCAGGCGTGTGACGGGAATGGTGTAGTCATTGCCAAGAATCTTGTCGTCCAAAAGATTGTCATTAAGCGCATAGTTCACGGCACTTTGGAAAGCCACACTGGTTTTGGCGTTCGATTTATACGGCAGAACAAACATGCCCACAGGAGCGGTAGACTGTCGCAAGGCATCGCTTTCATAGGTTTCTGTCTGCTCTGCCATGACTTTCTTGAAGTACTCATAGTTAGCTTGGTTTCCGCTACCGCGCCATTCCGCTTTTGTGGTATGTTTCCGCCCGTAGCCATCCGATTGTCCGCACCAGATGCAACTGTGCCACCACACATGGTGTCCTGCGGCATTAACTCCGACATACGCCTGGTCGTTTGCCAAGGGAAGGGAACAATTATGAGGCAAAAACTCCGCTTCTTTATTTCCGTACTCTGAGAAAGTATGGTTGCTGTTACGCTCGCATTTTCCGCATATCCTGCATGAATAATAGTAGGTACTCCGATGTTTGCACGACACATAGCTGCAAACTTTGTCCGCCTGTATAACCTTGTCTGTGAAGACATGGCTTGTGCAGGGAAACGGCTTGGCAGCCTCAGCCCCGGCTTTCTGCGCCGAATAGACATCTCCGGAATAGGTCTTTATCTGATACAGCAGATGATAGCTCCAGAATGGTTTCTTGAACAACTCCAACACCTTGGCTGCGGAAGCCTCAGGGATAAACAGCGTGGCTCTATTGGAATTCATATAATTGCTGCTGAAAGCTTTGTACAGTGTACGATCCCCGGAATCATCGCCATCCTGACGTTGGCACAGCATCCTAACGAAAGAAGCTGCATCCACCTTATTGCTGATCCACACTTCACGGATGTTGGCAGGGATCTCTTCCGCATAACTATGTTTCAGGTCATCATAATATCCGTTTTCCGTATCAACGATGATTTTTTTGATGAGCATGCTTTTCTGGCCGGGGAAATCCTTGCTTCTTGGGTTGAACTGCGGTCTGTAGGAGTCCGTGGCGGCTATCACGTCATAGGGGTTTGTTTCGGGACATGCCAGGTCTGCCTCTTTTGTTGAATAGGCTTTCTGGGAGCCTCGGTAACTGTTTTTATTCAGTTCATAATCGGTCTTTATCTGTTGGGCGGCGGCTTTGTCGGAACCGGCACCGTCCGTACCCACTTTCAGGACGACCTCGATTTTGATGAAATAGGGAGCACTGTTGAGAACCTTGGCGGATATGCCATTGACCGTTGCTTTGATGCGTGTCCCGTCAATATAGTATACGTTGTTTTTGAACACGTAGTCTGTGGTATACTTGCCGTCGGTTTTTACCATGAACTGGAGGCTGACTCTGTAGCTGAATCCGCTCTTGAAGAATTGGTCTCCGTCATCCGTATCCTCGAAGTCGCCTGTCCAGTCCAACGATTGGATGGTGATGTCGCCCGTAGCGGCAAGGTCGCCGTACTCCGTCTTGGCACTTGTAAGCTGGAATGTCTGTGCCTTTTCGCGTGTCATTCCCGGAGTAGGCACCGGAATGACTAAATCCACGGATTTGATCTTCGGCTTGTTCTGGGCTGAAGAAAACTGTGGCAGCAACAAGACCGCCATTGCAAGCATGAAAACAATGATTCTTCTATTCATATCAATCGCTCAAATTCTTTTATAATTCTGTTTGCGTATTCCGTGCGGACGTTTTGTTATTTCCCGTCCACAAAGATGAAACCTGCCGGATACACATATTTATTATTGACATACTTCACTTCCAGGAGCGGACATCCTAAAAACTGCTCATAAGTCTCCGTAAGGAAATTCTCTTTCAGGCATGAATTCAGTTTTACAGTCTTCAAGCTCTTGCAGTTCATAAAGCAGAAACTGTCGAATTCCGTCACGTTGGAAAGGTCGAGTGCGGTGATTCCGCTGTCGGAAAAGGCTCTTCCGCCTACTTTCTTGACGGTCGCGGGCACTTTAAGCGTTGTAAGCTTTTTGCATCCCTCGAACATGGTTGCCGGTATCTCCGGCAGATTCTCCGGCAATGTCACATCTGTAAGGTTGGTACAGCCGGTGAACATGTCGTAGCTCATGCTCTCCTCAATATGACGTGGGAACTTGATACTGCGCAGAGCCGTACAGCGTTGGAAGCAACCGCCTATTGAAGTTATGTTGTCCGACTCGAACACCACTTTTGCCAGATTCTTGCAATCCTGGAATACCGAACCCTGAATCACTTTCACGGAGGCGGGAATGACTATCTCCGTAATAGGAGTTCCTCTGAATGTCGCATTGCGAATCTCCTCCAGATTGTTTGACAGTTTGATGGACTTTGGAGTAGTTCCATAGAACACCTCGGCGCGCATATCTGTCACAGGATACTTCTTCCCCTTGTAGGGGATGTAGTCCGGAATGACGATGTCCTTGCCGGCAACGGCTGTCTTGACAACCTCGGAAAGGAAAGCATGGGGTCCTTTGTTGTGCAAAACAAACTTGAGACCGCCCATATCGACGGTTGCTCCGCTGCCGTTTTCGTCCAGAACCGTCGCTGTCTGTCCTTCAGCTGAGGTGGAGATGGTTTGTTTGTTCGGTTTCGGATCCCATTTTGTCCATTCCACATTGATGGCATTCTCATATCCCCCGTGCTCTGCGAAATATTTTTTTGTATCATCATTGACAAGAGGGACTTTTTGGGAGCCATCGTGAGTGATCCACTCTGCCTTGAAAAGCGGTACCAAAGAGGAACGGATAGTCCGTTTGTATATATCTGACTCGAGCAATCTGGCGAGTTCGTAATGAGCATGGTTGATGACCCACTGGTAATTATCGTCCATACTATACTGGCTCCTGATTTCCTTGTAGCATTTTACGAGATCGTCCAGTACTTTTCCGCGAGCGATAAATTCATCATTCACCATTTCGTATCGGGCAAATGCGGGTGTCAGAGTCTCTATGTAACCATTGACAACGAGATCTGACATGAGTTGATAGTCGTCCACCAGACTTTGGTTGTCATAGTTTGACGGAGATATTTGTTTTCCGCTCCAGTCTACCTGTTTTGTCGCCTCCCGTGGTGGCTGGGAAGGCTTTGCCTTCTTTACACCGAACTGGGCTTCTATGGGATAGCCCAGCGGGGCGAAGAGAGCCGTATGCTGGTCTGGAAGTCTGACTGTCGGGTCCTCGTCTTTTATTTCCGGGGCTCCTGCCATCATGGTCTCGTATTGTTTTTGGAGCTGTTGGTCTCTGCTTGTCTGGGTCTGTTTATTACTGCTTGTCTGGGTCTGTTTTTGGGTGTTGGACTTTATTCCCACCTTATTGCCGGCTTGTTGTACAGCCTTTTTCAGCAATCCCTTGAAGGACTGGCTGTAAGTTCCCTGCGTTCCTATCAGAAACGACAGGCAAAGAATGGTGATGATACGGGTCTTCATATATGTTGGTATTGGAATAATTGTGAATGGATACTTTTGTTATATGACGCGGAATTTAGTTGTGCGGAACAGGATTGCTCAGGTTTATGTCCTCCCACTGGGAATCCTTTGTCCGTTTTCCTCTGAAAGTTTTCGTAAGCGTGTTGTAGATGCAGTCATACCACACAGGCGGAATGAGCTCCGTACCGTCTTTCTTGCAGATTCCGCAGAGCCCGTCTTTCTTTATATTGAGGAAATCCCTCACCGGATTGTAGGAAATGCTGTGATAGCCTCGCTTTGCGGAGACAAGCATTTTCCCTGTTTCATAGTCATGCAGCCCCTCGCATCCATCCGGTGATGTCGCCAGATAGAACATCCTGCTCTTGCTGCATGATGTATATCCGAGGTCGGGGGAGATCAGCTCACGCCCTGTGGAGTCGCAAATACCGCAGGAGTTCCCCTTTTTTACGGTATAACGCCCTGCGTTCTTGCTGTATGAGCAGCTTGTATAACGGCGTTTGGTGGAGATCATCTCCGTTCCGTCTTTCAGGCAAACTCCATAGTAGGCTTCAGGCAAACCTATGGAATTTTTCTTGCCCGAAAGCGTCCAGACAGTGAATTTGCCCCATTCGGGCTTGTATTTCCCTTGGTTGTAGCCTCTTGATGCGGGAATGATGACTCGCTGGTCTTTGTCCAGAATCTGCAGATGTCCGTCGGTACGTGTGCGATACCATACGAAACCGTCCTTTTCCTCGAATTTCTGTGGAGTTTTCGCCTCCTGGGCGTTGGCAGACTGCGGTGTAGTCATGATGACCGCGCCGATGGCCAATACTGTGAGCAATGTTCTTTTCATATAGATATGTCTTTAAAATGTTTTCTTAAGGGAATCAGCACTCTTCCCTTTCCAGCGGTCGGAATGGGATTCTTTACAACGAAACCTTGAAATATCAAAAACAAAGGTATCAATATTTATTTAATAATACAAAACATGCGGAATTTATTCTGGTAGTTGAGTTTTGTAACCTTTGTACTCCTGGTTCTTGCGACAGGATTTGTTTGCTGGAATCTACTCGTCAAAGTTTGATTTTTATTCGTCAAACTTTGACGAGTAAAAAA
>CAVEJA010000030.1:3005-4258 GCA_963615745.1 Duodenibacillus sp. | reverse complement strand
AGCATACAAGTGATCCACCGGGATATTGAAAAATCCCTGTTCCTGGTCGGCGTGCAAATCCATGGTAATCAGTCTGTCGATACCGGCAACGCTGAGTAGGTCCGCCTCCAGTTTCGCGGCGATGGATACGCGGGGCTTGTCCTTGCGATCCTGTCTTGCCCATCCGTAATAAGGAATAACGGCAATGATATGGTGTGCGGAGGCGCGTTTTGCGGCGTCAATCATCAGCAGCAGTTCCATCAGGTTCTCCGCGCTTGGGTTGGTAGAGTTTACCAGAAACACATCACGCCCGCGGATGGACTCCGGGTAGCGCACACAGAACTCCCCGTCGGAGAAATGGGTGATTTCCATTTTGCCCATAGGCATGTTCAACTGCTCGCAGATTTTTTCAGTAAGGTACTTTGAGTTAGTACCGGAGAATACCATGAATTGAGGTTTGTCACTCATTGTTCTTAGATATTTTGAAGATTGATATGGTTACAAGTCGTTGTATAACTTACGTTCACCAGACAGAGAATTGCCTTATGGGGGAGACACTCCCTGTTTCTGTTGCAAAAGTACATTTTTCATGGCACTTTCGGAAAGTTCGTTATTACTTTTTTTTATGAAATGCCCTACCTTTGTAGGACAGAAAAAAGAGAAAATATGGAACTGCATATTCCTAAGAGGGAATGGGAGGCAATGAGTGGTGACAGTCAGCGGATGCTGGCGTACTGGGAGAATGTCTTTTCCGATTCCTTGAACGGAGGATTTACGGAAGCGAAAATGCGGACTTTCAATCCCGACCAGCTGACATTGATGGCGTATCTCATGCTCAGACGAGAGATGATGGAGGGCGGCTTGCTGCAATTGCTGTATAATGGCTATGGCCCTTTCATCTTTGAGAACCCCTTTGCCAAAGCCATGCGTTTGTGGGGTTTGCAGGATTTCTCCAAATTCGTGTACACGATGAGGAGGGTATACGAGAACTGCCATGAGGAATTGGAGGGGATGGATGTCACTGAAGAGGAATTCATGTCCTTGTATGAGAAATATCCTGAGATGGAGTCTTTGGATGACGATTTTTTAGAAATAGAACCGTCTGTTTCTTCCAGAATAATTAACTTTGTCATGCAAAGTCCGCAGCAGTTTGGCGTGACCTTTGATGAGAAGCTATGACTGATAAAATAAAGAAAACCGTACTTATTAAGAACAAGCGAGCCGAGTTTGATTATTTTTTTATCAGCCGTTATATGGCGGGAATCGTCCTTACC
>CAVEJA010000030.1:0-2995 GCA_963615745.1 Duodenibacillus sp. | reverse complement strand
GTCCTTACCGGGACGGAGATAAAGTCCATCCGCCAGTCCAAAGTCAGTCTTTCGGATACTTTCTGCTTCCTGTATCATGGGGAAGTATGGGTAAAAAACATGTATGTCGCCCCTTATTTCTATGGCTCGTACAACAATACCAACTCCCGCAGAGACCGGAAACTGTTGCTTAACAGGAAGGAGATACGCAAGATTGAGGCGGAGTTGAAGAATCCGGGCTATACGCTTGTCCCTGTGAAGTTGTTTATTGATGACAACGGAAGAGCCAAACTGGATATAGCTCTGGCGAAAGGCAAGAAGCAGTATGACAAGCGGGAGTCCATGAAAGAACGGGATGACAGACGGGAGATGGATCGTTCCTTCAAGGGTTTTAATCATTAGCATGATTCAAAATGAGAGAAAGCCCCTCCATAGAACAAGAACTCAGGAATAGAATACTGATATTGGATGGTGCGTTAGGCACTATGATTCAAAATTATCATCTGGACGAGGAGGACTTTCACATAAAAGGAGAGGGCGGGACGGAGGTTCTGCAAAAAGGAAACAATGACATCCTCTCCCTTTCACGCCCGGATGTGATAGAGGACATCCACCGCAGATATTTGGAAGCGGGGGCGGACATTATAGAAACAAACACATTCAATGCGCAGACCGTCTCCCAGGAGGACTACCAGATGGAGCGTATGTGCCGTGAAATGAACCGTGCCGCCTGCGCCATCGCGCGGAAAGTGGCGGATGAATATACGCTGCGGAATCCGGGAAAACCTCGTTTCGTGGCAGGCTCAATAGGCCCTACGAACAAGACTTGCTCGCTGGCAACCGATATTAACCGCCCTGAATGGCGTGCTGTCTCCTTTGACGGACTGAGAACCGCCTATGGAGAGCAGATTCATGAGATGCTTTTGGGCGGAGTGGATGTGTTGCTGATAGAAACTATCTTCGACACATTGAATGCAAAGGCGGCTTTGTTCGCGGCGGAGGAGCAGATGGAGATGGTGGGACGGAGAGTTCCGATCATGCTGTCTGTCACTATCGCCGACAAATCCGGGCGTACCTTGTCCGGGCAGACCATACAGGCTTTTCTCGCTTCTGTGGCTTTCGCACCGCTTCTCTCAGTCGGGTTCAACTGCTCTTTCGGTCCGAAAGAGATGAAACCTTTCGTTCAGGAGTTGTCGGCCATCGCCCCATACTATGTGTCTGTCTATCCTAATGCGGGACTTCCTAATGAATTGGGGCAGTATGATGTGAACCCGCAGGAGATGCAGGGGCTGATGAGGGAGTTCGTGGATAAGGAATGGGTGAACATCATTGGGGGATGCTGCGGAACAACCGACGAGCATATCGCTTTGTATGTTCATCTTGTGGAGGAGGCGCGGGAGAAATCCCGTTTACGAAAACCCGTTTCCGCCTCTCCGTATCTGTGTCTTTCGGGCTTGGACAGCTTTGAAATCAGTCCTGCGATAAACTTTGTCAATATCGGCGAGCGTTGCAATGTGGCGGGTTCTCGCAAATTCCTCCGTCTGATAAGCCAGGGGGAATATGAGGAAGCCATGTCTATCGCCCGCAAACAAGTGGAGGACGGAGCGCAGATCGTGGATATAAACATGGACGACGGTCTTCTGGATGCCAGGGAACAGATGGTAAGGTTCATCAATATGCTGGCGACAGACCCCGAAGTGGCGCGCATACCATTGATGATAGACTCTTCCAATTGGGATGTCATACAGGCCGGGCTGAAATGTGTCCAGGGAAAATGTATCGTAAACTCTATTTCCCTGAAAGAGGGTGAGGAGATATTCCTGCAGAAAGCGGCATACATCCAGCGTATGGGGGCTGCTGTGGTGGTGATGGCTTTTGACGAGGAAGGCCAGGCGTGCACTTACGAAAAGAAAATCCGGGTTTGCGAGCGCGCATACCGGCTTTTGACAGAAAAGCTCCATTATAATCCTGTTGATATTGTCTTTGATCCGAACATCCTTTCCATTGGTACAGGCATACCGGAGCACGACAACTATGCCGTAAACTTCATCAACGCTGTGGAATGGATTCATAACAAGTTCCCGAAAGCGCACATTTCGGGAGGGGTAAGCAATCTCTCGTTTTCTTTCCGTGGCAATAACCATATCCGGGAAGCCATGCACGCTGTGTTCCTGTACCACGCCATAGCCAAGGGAATGGATATGGGGATTGTAAATCCCGCCTCCAAGGTCATGTACGACGACATCCCGGCAAAGGAAAGAGAGCTGTTGGAGAACCTTATCTTCAACAGAACACCTGATGCGGCAGACCAATTGCTGGCGTACATCTCCAGCCAATCGGATAGCGGAAAGGTGGAGAAAGAGGTGCCTGATCCAAGAGTGGCTTGGATGTCCCACCCGTTGGAAGACCGTCTGAAGCGTGCGCTGGTAGAGGGCGTGGACACATTTCTGCAAGAAGACCTCCAGGAGGCTGTAAGGAAATATGGAGATGCCGTGAGCATCATAGAGGGTCCTCTGATGGACGGAATGGGAGTTGTCGGCGAGCGTTTCGCCTTGGGAAAGATGTTTCTTCCCCAAGTGGTACGCACGGCAAAGGTCATGCAGAAAGCCGTTTCGGTGCTTTCCCCGTATATAGAGAGCAAAAAGACGGATAGTATCAGCTGTACGGGGCGTATGATTATGGCGACGGTAAAAGGCGATGTCCACGATATAGGAAAGAATATAGTGGGAGTAGTCTTGAAATGTAACAATTTCAGGATTTACGATATGGGAGTGATGTGTCCGGCAGAGCGGATTATCGAGCAGATAAAGACCGAGCCGGTGGATATAATCGGTTTGTGCGGACTGATAACGCCGAGCTTGACGGAGATGATCAACACGGTAAAGGCTCTGAACGGGGCGGGAATTACCATCCCGGTCATTATTGGCGGAGCTACAACGAGCGAGTTGCATACCGCATTGCGGATAGCTCCGGCTTATAACGGGCCTGTTATCTAGTCCAAGGACGCTGCCCAGAC
>CAVEJA010000029.1:0-3598 GCA_963615745.1 Duodenibacillus sp. | reverse complement strand
TTTTCTTATTATTACGGACTGCTGGAGGGCGGCAGAGTGGATGAAATACGGAGGGAGTACTGTAAACATCTGTTCCGAAGGGACGGCTATCATAGGTATCAGGATGCGAAAGGGGAGTTCGACGCTCGGATTCTGTCCGTTTCCGTGGATGGGACGCTGGCTCTGGAAGACGAGGAAAGGAAGGAAAGACATTATGCTTTCAAGGAGGTGAGATACGTTTTTCCCCGGAGAGTATGCGAATGAGGGCTGCCGACAAGGATATTCTGCGGATTGCCTTGCCCGCAATCGTGTCAAATGTGACCGTTCCGCTGCTGTCTATGGTGGATACCTCCATAGTCGGACACTTGGGTTCTGCCGCTTATATAGGTGCGGTTGCGGTCGGAGGTACGGTGTTCAGCATGGTTTATTGGATATTCGGCTTCCTGCGGGCAAGTACAAGCGGCTTGACATCGCAGGCTTTCGGTGACGGTGATGAACGGCAGATCAGGAATCATTTCCATCGGTCGGTCTTTTTCGCCATGGTCGTGGCTTCGTTCATGATAGTATTTCAGCGATTCCTCTGGAATGGTTCGCTTCTGTTGATTCCTGCTTCCTCGGATGTGGAGCGTTTCGCACGGCAGTATTTCAGTGTATGTGTGTGGGGTGCTCCTGCCGTAATGCTGACTTGGGCGTTCAACGGGTGGTTTCTGGGGATGCAGAACGCCAGAATCCCCATGATTGTTTCCATAGCGCAGAATCTGGTGAATATTCCTGTCAGTCTGTTCTTGGTGTTTGTGCTTCGTCAGAATGTGTGTGGCGTGGCGTTGGGGACGGTAATCGCACAGTATGCGGGCTTGTTTCTGGCGGTCTGGCTGAAGAGAAAGTACTTCAGAAGTTATTGTTCCTGGCGGTTGGATGGGGATGTTTTCCGTTGGAAAGAGATGAAACGGTTTCTGAATGTGAACAGAGACATCTTCCTCCGAACGGTCTGTCTTGTTGCGGTGACGGTGTGTTTTACTTCGGCAGGCGCAAGGCAGGGTGACGGAATACTGGCTGCCAACACGCTTTTGCTGCAATTCTTTTATATGTTCTCCTATGTGATGGATGGATTTTCCAATGCCGGGGAGGCTGTTTGCGGGAAATATTACGGAGCAGGGGATGTGGCAGGGATAAAGATGACGGTGAGAACTCTTTGCAGATGGGGAGTGGTGCTTGCGGTGTTCTTCACTTTCCTCTATTTTATAGGCGGAACGGCTTTCCTGCATCTGCTGACGAATGACAGGGAAGTGCTGTGTACCGCCTCCCGGTTCTTCGGCTGGACTCTGTTGATCCCTTTGTGCGGCTTCTCCGCATTCTTGTGGGATGGCGTATATATAGGAACGACCTCGACTTTGAGTATGCTTTTGTCCATGTTGGTCGCTGTCCTGGTGTTCTTTCTGGGCTGGACTGTCTTGGGAGACAGCCTGCGGAATGATGCCCTTTGGCTGGCTTTCCTTCTTTATCTCCTGACAAGAGGCTTGATGCAGACCTTGCTTTATGGCAGGATAGTGGCGGATGTCAAGGCGGGAAACAGATATAAAAGATGACGAAACAAGAAAAAGCAAGTTGTATTTGTGCGGAATAAAAAAAAATAGTAATTTTGCACCGATTTTGCGTAATCGCTGGCAGGATGTAGAGTTCCCTGTTTATGTTGCGCGTAATATAAATTTAATTGATTTAATTCAGATGGCTGATTTAATGAAAATCGCTGAAGAGGCGTTCAAAACAGAGAAAAAGGAATATCCCGCATTCAGATCTGGTGATACTATTTCTGTCGCTTACAAGATTATAGAGGGCAACAAGGAACGTATCCAGATTTACCGTGGAGTGGTGATTAAGATTGCCGGTCATGGTGACAGCAAGCGTTTTACGGTTCGTAAGATGTCTGGTACTGTCGGAGTAGAGCGTATTTTCCCTATGGGTTCACCCAATATTGACAGTGTCACTGTTGAGAAGAGGGGTAAGGTTCGTCGCGCCAAGTTGTACTACTTGCGTGCTCTTACAGGTAAGAAAGCCCGTATTAAGGAGAGGAAATTCGTTAAGGCGGAAGCCTGATCTGGATTTTCGAAGTTATTCGGGGGGTGTGGTTTCACACCCCTTTTTCGTTTTTTATATTGGTAATGGGCGTGAATATGATCATGAACTTACTCGTTGTCTTCACACAGTAACCTGCGCATTTCCTCCATGTCGGGCAGTGCCTTGCGTAATTCTTCGTTCATGTCCTTGGCAGTCTTGTAGGTAGCAACGCCCATCGGGTGGTTGTAGTCTCGGATGACGTATTCTACGAAAGCCTTGTCGGCACTCTTGCAGAGCAGAATGCCGATGGTGGGGTTTTCATGTGGCTTGCGTATCTTGTCGTCAAGTACTTTCATATAGGTTTGCAACTGTCCGATGTAGCCGGATTTGAACGCTCCTTTTTTCAGTTCCACCACAACCATGCAGTTGAGTTCGCGGTTGAAGAAGAGTAAGTCAGGGAACAGTTCCTGTGAGAATATCTCCAAATGGTATTGGTTGCCGATATAGGCAAAATCTCGTCCGAAAGTCATGATAAATTTCTTGATGTTTTGCATGATGGCTTGCTCCACCACACGTTCATTGACATCGTCGGATTTGTCAGCTTCTATCTCTTCCACGTTGATAAAGTCAAGCAGATACTCGTCCTTGAACATCCCCACTGCTTTACGGGCTTCGCCAACAGGCATTGTCTGAAGGAAGTTATTCGCAGCAGCATCAGCCTTGGCATAAAGGTTTTCTTTCAGACAGTCGCGCAATTCGTATTTGTCCCACTTGTGGAGAACGGTCTGATGAATGTAGAAAAGTATTTCTTGGATATCTTTTGTCTTCTGAAGAATCTCCATGTGGTGCGAGAAACTAATGCCGAGAAACTCGTCTCGGTTGATCTCGTTCGCCATCGGTGACCATTTTTGTAAAGAGAAACAATCTTCGTTGATAATCTCCGGATTTATAGCTGGCTGTAATTTGGCAGCCGTCGGCTGCCAAATCAGATATTGCGCCCAATAGTCATAAAAGGTACGCATATTGCGAATACTTCTTGCCGAGAAGCCGCGCAGTCCGGGAAGATCGCGGCGTAGCTGCTCGCTGATTCGGTCTATGGCAGAAGTGCCCCACGCATTCTGGCGTGAATGTGCCGACACATATCCACCGATGCCAAAATAAAGCGAAAGTTGTTCCCCCGTTACCATTTTCGCTGCCTTGTATTGGCTGTGTAAGATGGCATCCTTTATAACGGAAACCGCTTGGCGATATACTTGTAGGTTTGCTTCCATAAGAATCTAATTCTTTTCTTGTTCGAATACAGAGTTGATAGGTAGCGTCTTCACATCCGCTTTTAGCATCCTGGCGAGCCGCTTTCCTGTTCCTCTTAAAGAGCTTGGGCTGTGATACAAAGGTACACGATTAGCAATGAACGAAAAAATAAAGTAAGAGAAAAGTGTGAGAATGAGCGTAGAAACGCAGGGAAGGGATTGTATCGACAGGTGATCGGAGAGAGGAATGCAGGGGGCTTGTATCTGCTGATTCGGTCTATAATACAAAAAAATATCTCTGTTTTTTGTTTTTT
>CAVEJA010000028.1:0-2665 GCA_963615745.1 Duodenibacillus sp. | reverse complement strand
CAGTCTATAAAGATGTCTGTATTCTCTTCTTCCCTTGTATCAATCAGGGCTTGGATATATTCCGCCCTGTCTTCTTTCAGAACCTTTACAGGCAATTTGTCAAACTCCATCTGCAACAGGTTCATCAGCAACCGGCAAGTTCTCCCGTTACCATCCGCCCACGGGTGGATGGTAACCAGTTCATAGTGCGCCCAAAAACTCAGCTCATAGATAGAGACGGTATCGTTTGGATTTATTGCCCGTCTTCGTCTGTTGAGTTCTTCACAGAACGCAGCCAGCCTGTCCGGCACTTTCTGAAATGCCATATAGGAACGCCCGCCAAAGCCGGCGGTCACATTGAGTTTGCGCAACTCGCCTTTTGAGGAATCGAAATGACCGCCAAGAGAGTTGTATTCGCTACCCGTGCGGGCCATCACCTTGGAGGCAAGCGTTATGAGCCACTCTGTTGTGACAGGCGCATGGTTCTTTATCCACTTCATACCATACTCGTATGCCACCTTCAAATCAAGGTTCATCATCTGTTCCATCACGGTGCGCCTCGAGGAAGTTATGCCTTCATCGAAGAGCAACCGGGCTTCCAATTCTGTCACCGTACTGCCCTCAATGGCGGTTGAGTGCGTAATGATGGAGTACAGATAGAACTTGTCGTAGTCTATCTGCTGCGAAATGCCCAACTCATCATGTTGATGGAGCAAGGCAAGCAAGATGTCTTTGTTTCCTACATTCATCTTGTTCCATCAAATATCCCGTGGATTTTCTCAGCAACCGTAACCGTCGGGGTTGTTTTTCTGCCAGTTCCAGGAATCCCGGCACATATCCTCTATGCCGTATTTGGCTTCCCAGCCCAGCTCCGCCTTGGCTTTCGCCGGATTGCAATAGCAGGTGGCGATGTCTCCGGGGCGGCGGGGCTTGATGCAATAAGGAACATCCACACCGTTTACCTTGACAAAGGCCTTCACCACATCCAGCACGGAATATCCGTGTCCTGTCCCGATGTTGTACACGCCCAAGCCGCACTTCCTTTCAATAGCCTTCAGCGCGCATACATGAGCCGCAGCCAGATCCACCACATGGATATAATCGCGGACTCCCGTGCCGTCAGGCGTGTCGTAATCATTTCCGAAGACCCCCAGTTCCTTCCGCTTGCCTACCGCCACCTGGGTGATATAGGGCATCAGGTTATTGGGTATTCCGTTGGGGTTCTCCCCAATTTTTCCGCTCTTATGCGCACCAATGGGATTGAAATAGCGGAGCAGCACCACGTTCCATTCGGGGTCAGCCTTCTGGACATCGTGCAACACTTCCTCCAACATGCTCTTGGTCTGTCCGTAAGGATTGGTACAATGCCCTTTGGGACACTCTTCCGTAATGGGGATAACCGCAGGATTTCCGTACACAGTGGCGGAAGAGCTGAAGATAATGTTCTTGCAGCCATGCTTGCGCATGACATCCAGCAGCACGAAAGTGCCGTTCATATTGTTCTCATAATACTCCAGCGGTTTGGCAACGCTCTCCCCCACCGCTTTCAGTCCTGCAAAATGGATGCAGCAGTCAAAGCTGCCGTTCTCGAAAACCTTTTCCAGTCCTGCCCTGTCACGAATATCGACCTCATAAAAAGGTATCTCCTCTCCAATAATTCCCGCCACTCTCCGCAGAGACTCCTTGCTGGAATTATACAGATTGTCTACGACCACCGCAGTATGCCCTGCGGCATAAAGCTCAATCAAGGTATGGCTGCCGATAAACCCGGCACCTCCCGTCACTAATATTCTCATACTCCTATATGTTTACAGTATTTCTTTCTGCAAAGATACTCATTACACGACAAAGAAAACGCACAACAAGGATTTTTCGCTTCCTACAAGCTGAAGTTATGGTAGTGCGGACCGAACCTCTCAAAGGCAGCCCGGTCGAGCATTTCCCTGTCGTCCGGATGGGCGATGCTTGTCAGCAACTTCGCCCGCTCCTGCAAAGGACGGCCGGTAAGGTCTACCGCTCCCCACTCCGTGACCACCCAATGGGCATCCGCACGAGGAGTGACCACACCGCCTCCCATATTCAGGAACGGAACAATCTTGTTTTTTCCCTTGTTCGTGCGGGAAGCGAAAGCCGTAATGGACTTTCCGCCTTTGGACATCACCGCACCACGCACGAAATCAAGCTGGCCGCCCGTGCCGGAAAAGATGCGCGTACCGATGGAATCCGCACATATCTGACCCGTCAGATCCACTTCCGTAGCAGAATTGATGGCTGTCACCTTGGCGTTCCGGGAAATTACCCAAGGGTCGTTTGTATAACTAATATCCTTCATCAGGACATCGGGATTCTCATTAATGAAGTTATACACGTCATTACTTCCCAGGAGGAACGACGCAACCACTTTCCCCTGGTCTATGGACTTGGCAGAGCCATTGACCACTCCTTTCTTTATCAGTTCCAGCACACCGTCCGCAAACATCTCCGTATGCACGCCCAGATTCTTATGGTGCGCCAGCTCCGCCGCCACCGCATTGGGAAGCCCTCCTATACCCATTTGAATACAAGCTCCGTCCTCCACCAAAGCGGCGCAGTTCTTCCCTATCCGGGACTCCAGCTCCGTAGGCTGCGCAAAGGATTTGGTGATAAGGGGCGCGTCATGCTCCACGACATAATCTATCTGATCCAA
>CAVEJA010000027.1:0-3857 GCA_963615745.1 Duodenibacillus sp. | reverse complement strand
GTACAGGCTGTTGGACACGACTTTTGCGGGAATCAGCGTGTAGTGGGAGAGGGAATCGGAAACCCGTTTTTCATTGTTAGAGGGTTCGTGCAGGCTTTGATCCAGAGCCTCCCGGAGGTCTGCCACCTGTTTTTGCAGATAGATATTGTCCTGCGTGAGCTTTCTGTTGGTCTTTTTCAGACTGATGAGACTGACTGCCTCGGCATACCATGCGGAGGTTTTTCCCACCAGAGTGTTTGCGGAAGTGAAGAACACGCTTCCCTGATAGCGGTTGTGCTGGAACAACAGGGCGAAACAGATGACCTCTAATACGAGAAAAAGAAGCCAATGGTAATATTTCTTGAAGAAATCGAGTAATGAATCCACTTGTTTGCCGCTGAGATGGTGGGGTATGAAAAAGGAGAATCCAGTTCTGATTGGGTCTCATGAAAAAGATTCTCCTCTTTTTGAAAGAAGTATAATGGCTATCTCATGAGGAAGGAGAACTTGTCCGTGTTCTTCAAAGCGATGCCTACGCCTCTTGCAACACTCAGCAGAGGGTCTTCATCCACATGGAAAGGAATGTTTATCTTGTCTCCCAGTCGCTTTGCCAGTCCTCTGAGCAGAGCCCCTCCGCCCGTCAGATATATACCGTTTTTCACGATGTCCGCATAGAGTTCCGGCGGAGTGTTCTCCAGGGCGGAGAGAATGGCGGTCTCGATTCTTGCCAGCGATTTGTCCAGACAGTGGGATATTTCCTGGTAGCAGACGGGAATTTCCATGGGAAGAGCCGTGATTCGGTTAGGCCCATGCACGATATAGTCTTTGGGAACATCTCCTTCCTCAAGGTTGGTAAGAGCCGCGCCCACATTTATCTTGATTCTTTCCGCCATGCGCTCGCTGACTTTGACATTGTGCTGCCGCGCCATATATTCCTGAATATCGGCAGTGAAGTCGTCTCCGGCTATCTTTATGGAGTTGTTGGACACGATTCCCCCTAATGAGATGACAGCGATTTCGGTTGTTCCTCCGCCTATATCGACAATCATGTTTCCCTCGGGAGCCTCCACATCAATGCCTACACCGATGGCGGCAGCCATTGGCTCGAAGATGAGAAACACATCGCGGCCGCCTGCGTGCTCGGCAGAGTCTCTTACCGCACGCAGCTCCACTTCGGTGGAACCGGAGGGAACTCCTATCACCATTCGGAGAGATGGAGTGAACAAGTGCCGTCCCGTGTCCACCGTTTTGATTAATCCGCGGATCATCTGCTCGCAAGCGTAGAAGTCCGCAATGACTCCGTCACGCAAGGGGCGGGAGACTTGGATTTTGTTATTGGCTTTCTCGTACATCAGTTTGGCTTTCCTCCCGACGGCGATCATCTTGTTCGTCTGTTGGTCCAAAGCCACAACGGAAGGCTCATTGACCACAATGTCGTTTCCGTCTGTGATGATGGTGTTGGCTGTGCCCAAATCAATAGCCAGCTCTTGGGTGAAAGAAAAGAATCCCATTATGTCTTGTGTTCTTTTGTTTTTGGAGAATGATATTGTTTATTTCTCGAAATAGGAGTGTATGGCAGTGTCATAGTGGCTGCTGGTGGCGAAAGCGCGTTCTGCGAAATGCCTGCGCTCCTCTATATCTGTCTGCGCTCCTTTCCTGTTCAGAATGTCCAGCAGAGGTTTGTACTCGTTTTTGCTGGGGACAATCACCACATCCTTGAAGTTCTTTGCGGCAGCGCGGATCAGAGAAATGCCGCCGATGTCGATTTTCTCTATGATATCAGCCTCGCCAGCCCCGCTCTTGACGGTCTCTTCAAAGGGGTACAGATCGACAATGACCAAATCGATGGGGGCGATGTCGTATTTTTCCATCTCCTCCTGGTCGCTTTGTACATCCCTGCGGCCGAGGATTCCTCCGAAAACTTTCGGATGAAGGGTTTTTACACGCCCTCCCAGAATGGAGGGATAGGTGGTGACATCCTCTACTTTCTTGCAATCGTATCCCAGGCTCTCGATAAATTTCTGCGTGCCTCCCGTGGATAGAAATGCTACTCCCTCCTCATTCAGTTTCTTCAGCAGGTCTTCCAAACCGTCTTTGTGGAAAACAGAGATGAGGGCGGTCTTTATGGTTTTGTTTTGAGACATAAAAATGTATAGTTTTTTGAACTTACAAAGTTACTGTGATTAAATTGAAACGAGTGGGTTTTGCGAGGAAAATATGCTTGTCTGCGGGAATCGGATGCTTATTTGATTCTGTCACTATAAAAATCCGTCGGATATTGCAGGTCCTGTATGACTTGCTGGTTGTACAGTCTTATCCAGGAACGGTAACCTTTCTCCCCTTGCGTGAACTCGAACAGGCGCACTCCGGCTGGTTTGAGGTTGTTGTAAGTGGAGTCATATCCGCTGTATCGCCCGTATATGAGGAACTTGTTCTTGTACCACATGGCACAGTCGTCGTCGTGATCATGTCCGAATACGAAGGTGTCTATGTCGTCTCTTTCCACCGTGGTGGCGAACAGTCCTGAGTTGTACAGGGAGCAGCCCGGCCGTTCTCCGTTGTTTCCTTTGAGAATACGGATGTCGTCATGCAGTCCGTCGCGGTATTCCCGCAAGGCGATGTGCATAAACGCCATGGAGGGAACGCTTTTCCCGTTGTTCTTTTTCTTGAAGTAGTCGCTTGCCTGGCAGTACCATTCTATCTGGTCGTGGCGGATGAAATCGTAGCAGGTGGGTTTCTCTATGAATTTCCTGCCCGAATCGAACAAATAAAATACCCGTTCGGGGATTCCGTTGTCTCCGGAAAGGGTGATGATGTTGTTGGATGAGCCATGAATACCTTCCGGTGACGGGGTGTTGATGTTGGAGGGAAGGGTTCTGATGTAGTCGAACACTTCCTGCCGGCTCAGTCCGAACTCCTCGTCGTGGTTGCCCAAAGTCACCGCAAAGGGGATGTTCCTCTTTGCCATAGGGGACAGGATGGCGGCAAGATTCTCTTTTGCCGGCTCTCCATAGAACACATCCCCTGTGTGAATGACCAGATCCGGCTTTTCCGCATCAAGCATATTGGTGATATTGGCAAGAGCCGCACTGGCTATCTCGGGGGTTGCGACAGCCGCTTTCTTTGACCCCTCGGGGAAATTTCCCGTGCCGACATAATGCGTGTCCGCGAGCTGCATCACCTTGAACTTCCCTTTCTTGTTGAATTTGAAGTCGGGACAATTTGAAAACGGAGTTTCGGCTGTCTTGTTCTCTGTTTCGGCGGCTTGTGCCTGTCCGGGCAGCAATGTGAATACACCGCCTGCCGCCAACCCTTTGGCTGTGTTCAAGAGGAACTCTCTTCTGCTTGTTTTCTTCATGCTCTGTCAGTGCTTTTGAGATAAGGAAGCGGAAAAGCCCTTATTCCTTTCCTCCGTTTATGATTCTCATTGTGTCTTGCGCCATCATCAGCTCCTCGTCGGTCGGAATAACTGCAACGGTCACTTTGCTGTCGGCGGTGGAGATGACTGCCTCCTCGCCATAGACTTTCTCATTCTTGGCGTGGTCGAGCCTGACACCCATGAATTCCAGTCCCTCCAAAGCTCCAAGGCGGACGGGAGGCTGGTTCTCTCCTACGCCGGCGGTGAATATGATGTAGTCAATCCCGCCGAGAATGGCGGAATATGCGCCGATGTATTTCTTTAGCCGGTAGTTGTACATCCTGACTGCCAGCTGCGCTCTTGTATTTCCTTGTTTCGCATGCTCAATGATTTCCCGCATGTCGTTTGTCAGCCCGCTTATGCCGAGCAGTCCGCTCTTTTTGTTGGTGAGGTCAAGAGCGTCTTCCGCGCTGAGATGCTCCTTTTCCATCAGGAAAAGCAGGGAGGAGGGGTCTACATC
>CAVEJA010000026.1:0-2323 GCA_963615745.1 Duodenibacillus sp. | reverse complement strand
GGAATAAGGCGATAGGTCACATAACCGTCTATCTCCTCATCTCTCACATATATTTTGAACGATTTGTAGGATGCCCCATCCGGGTTCTTATCCGACCATTCCGAGACACGAACTTCCATATATCCGGAAACCGCCTCCGCAATCATAGACCTCCATCCCTTGGGAGGAATGTCCACATATTCCCCTCCCTGATAGTCTCCTATCTTCTTTCCATCTGTAAAAAACTCCGCACGAATCCGCTTCGCACCCTTTATTCCAAAATTAAGAGGGGATATATTGGCAGGTATCGTCACATCCACATAGTCGGGGAAGACAGGAGGGTATGTATCAATATGCTCTTTTGCATCGGGCTTCCCCATGCAGGAGAGCAGCAACACACATAATATCCCGACAAGTACAGCCGAACCGAACTTCATTGTTATCACAACTTTCACTTTGCAAAAGTACACAAAACACAACTTCCGCAAACACTTCCTTGTGGGTATTTAAGTCTGTCCCGCCAGAAATCCCTCATGTCATCCGTCCTTTTCACCCTCTTTCCACCGCTACTTTTCTCTTTTCCACAGAATCAATTCCCGTTCCGTTTTTGTAACTTTGCAAGAATAAACATCATCAATTTCCACCCATAAGTGATTTCCGCTCTCAATCTCAAAGTTGAATTTGGCGTAAAACCGCTCTTCTCTGACGCATCCTTTGTTGTCAATGACAAGGAACACGTTGCCTTGGTAGGCAAAAACGGTGCGGGCAAGTCCACTCTGCTGAAGATTCTGGCAGGCCTGCAATCCCCCACATCGGGAGAAGTAAGTATGCCCACAGGACAAACAGTAGGCTATCTTCCGCAGACCATGAAGTTGGAAGACCACCGCAGCATCAAAGAGGAAGCGGCTTTGGCGTTCAGCAACATCCAGGATTTGAAGAAGGAAATAGATGATTTGGGGGCGAAACTCGCCGCCCGCGAAGACTATGAGAGCGAGGAATACGCCCAAATCATAGAGAGACTGTCCCAGGCAACAGAGAAACTAAACATGACAGGCGGGGAAAGCTATGAGGCGGAAATAGAAAAGACGCTTCTTGGATTAGGGTTTGAACCCTCCGATTTCAACCGCCCCACCAGCGAACTAAGCGGAGGATGGAGGATGAGAGTGGAATTGGCAAAGATTCTCCTGCAGAAGCCCGATGTCCTTTTATTGGACGAGCCTACCAACCATTTGGACATCCTTTCCATAGAATGGCTTGAAAGATTTCTCAAACAAAGTCCAAGCTCCATTATTCTGGTCAGTCACGACAAGGCTTTCATCAATAACACTACCGAAAGAACCCTGGACATAGACTGCGGAAAGCTGATTGACTACAAAGTAAAGTACGACGAGTTTCTCACCTTGCGGGCAGAAAGGCGCGAAGCGCAGATCCGCGCCTACGAAAACCAACAGAAAGAAATCGCAGACATCAAGACTTTCATCGAAAGATTCCGATACAAGCCTTCCAAGGCGGTACAAGTGCAAAGCCGCATCAAGCAATTGGAAAAGATTGTCCCCATAGAAATAGATGAGATAGACACATCTTCCCTGCACTTGAAATTCCCTCCCTGTTCCAGAAGCGGGGACTTCCCCCTCATCTGTGACGGTGTAAGAAAAGACTACGGCAGCCACAACATCTTTGACCATGTGACTTTCTCTATAAAAAGAGGCGATAAAGTGGCTTTCGTAGGAAAAAACGGAGAGGGAAAATCCACATTGGTAAAATGTATCATGAGCCAGACACCCTATACAGGAGAGCTCAAGATTGGACACAACGTGGAAATAGGCTATTTCGCACAGAACGAGGCACAGCTACTTGACGAGAACAAGACTGTTTTTGACACCATTGACCAGGCGGCAAAAGGCGAGATACGAACCAAGATACGCGACATTCTGGGAGCATTCATGTTTGGAGGTGAGGCTTCCGACAAATATGTCAAAGTCCTGTCGGGAGGAGAGCGAACCCGTCTTGCCATGATACGCCTTCTTTTACAACCCGTCAATTTCCTCATCCTGGACGAGCCGACCAACCATCTGGACTTACGTACTAAAAACGTATTGAAAGAAGCCGTCAAAAACTTTGATGGAACAGCCATTATCGTAAGCCACGACCGTGATTTTCTGGACGGATTGGTAACCAAAGTCTACGAATTCGGAGGAGGGAAAGTGGTCGAACACCTCGGTGGAATCTACGATTTCCTACATACCAAAAACATAGAGAGCTTCCAGGAACTGGAAAAAGACAATGACAAGAAAACAACAACAATACTCCCCAAGGAAGAGTCACAGGGCGCACTGGACTGGAA
>CAVEJA010000025.1:0-5777 GCA_963615745.1 Duodenibacillus sp. | reverse complement strand
TGATATATATGAAGCAGGGAACATCAACGGATTTTGAAATTGTGGACGGAACAGTGAGTGTACAGGCGGAAGGAGCGGGAACAGTGTCCTGTGATACGCTCAAAGTGCGCGACGGCATTGGAAAAGTCAAGGCGAAATTAGGAGAGAAAGTAGTGTTCACCTTTGCTGCGGATGAGGGCAGCTATTTGGAAAAGGTGCTTTGCGATGGCGTGAATGTAACTTCAAAGGTGGCAAACGGCACTTATACGATAGACGAGTTGTGTGCTAACGTAAATGTGGAAGCGGTATTCAAAAAATACACATACACGCTGACCTTGACTTGTGGAGCGAACGGGACAGTCATACTGCCCGATACGAGTTATTCTTATGCGGTAAAAAAGATTACGGTGGAGTATGGGGACAATATTCCTATCAAGGTTGTGCCATCGGAGGGCTATCAGATAAAATATGTAAAACATAACGGCGAGGATGTGACGGCTTTGCTGGAAGACAATGTCTACACCCTTTCCGATATCAAGAAGAACCAGAGATTCCAGGCCATGTTTACCGAGCTCACCGGCATATCGGATATTGTTCCTTCGGAAATAAGGATTGTCCCAAGGAAAGGTGGCGTGGATATTTTGGGAATGGATGCCCATGCGGTAGTCAAAGTGATGGATTTGTCGGGGAAAATGCTTCTGAACACCCGGGCGGAATCCGCATCTTTGAAGGTGGACGTGCCGTCTTCCGGGGTTTATATAGTGGAGATAGACGGAGAATCCCATAAAGTGATAATTGCAAAATAAAAGGATATAAAATGATTGAACCCATATACGGTATGGGCGCAAGTTGGTAATAACATAGATATAAAAGAAAGATATGTATAAAGATTTGATACGATTGTTTCCCGATTATCCCCAAAAAGGGATAAATTTTGTGGACTGGATGCCCGTGATGGGAAACCCGGAGGCATACGACAGATTGATAGACGACATGGTTGATCTGGTCAAGGATTTGAAAATAGACAAGATCGCAGGGTTGGAATCCCGTGGCTATTTCCTGGGAGTTCCTATCGCCCAACGTTTGAAAGTGGGATTCGTGCCTATCCGCAAGAGGGGAAAGCTTCCGGGAGAATGCCTGAGCCAGGAATATATATTGGAATACGCAAAGGCGGCTATCGAGATTCAGGCTGATGCCGTGAAGCCGGGAGAACACATACTTGTGGTAGACGATCTGCTGGCTACGGGCGGAACGATGGAGGCTGCCAACAAACTGTTGTCCAATATCACCACCAATATAAATGATGTGTTCTTTATAGAACTGACGGATTTGAACGGAAAAGAGACGCTGAGCCGTCCCAGCCGGTCTTTGCTGAAGATGAAGGAAAAGTAAATGAAGGTTTCTGATTGAGCATAGAGGGAAACTGGACGCATGGAAGGATGAGGAAAGCAAGTGTATATACGCTGATTGTGGCGTTTTTTCTCTTGGTGGAAGGGAGTGTGTGCCGAGCCCAGACACGCCAGATGGATTATATAAACCAGTATACGGGTATGGCGATCCTTCAAATGCAGAAGTACAGGATTCCTGCGAGTATAACCCTTGCGCAGGGATTGCTGGAAAGCGGTGCGGGAACAAGCAGACTTGCCACAAGAGGAAACAATCATTTTGGAATAAAATGCGGTATGTCATGGTCCGGGCCATATATGCTGGTGAATGATGATGCGCCGAATGAGCACTTCCGGGTGTATGCCAGTGCGGAGCAGAGTTACGAAGACCACTCCCTGTTTCTGCGGCAGAACCGGCGGTATGCCCGTCTGTTTACTTTACGGATAACGGATTATAAAGGATGGGCTCACGGATTGAAGGCAGCCGGATATGCGACAAACCCGAATTATGCTTATAGTCTCATCCAGCTGATTGAGAATTACAATCTTTACAAGATTGACGAGACCGTGGTAAATGGCACTTTCCGCCATCCAAACAAATCCAATAGCGGGGAGAAAGTCTCATCGCATCAGATTTATATGTGCAACAGGACTTTCTATGTGTTCGCCAAAGCCGGTGACACGTTCAAATCCATAGCCAGTGAAATGGGTACTTCCCAGAGGAAACTGCGAAAATATAACGAGGTGGACAAGCATTACACCCTCCAGCCTGGAGAGGTGGTGTTCCTGCAAGAGAAGCAGAAGAAAGCGGACAAGAGCCTGAAAGGGGTATGGCATCGGATTCAAAGCGGAGAGTCCATGCACAGTATAAGCCAACACTACGGAATACGGGTGAAGACCTTGTACAAAACCAATTTCAAAACGGCGGATTATGTGCCAAGAGAAGGGGATTTGCTGCTGATTCGTTGAGGCAGGACAAATATGGTTTAGCGCAGATGCTGTTGGAAAACAACATCTGCGCAAAGTCTATTATGTCGGCATTAAACGCTAACTTTGCAAGTTGATTGAAAACAGATTTCGATGATACGGAAAAGTAACTTGAACTGGGTTGTTCCAAAGGGGAAGAAACCTACGGAAAAAGACAGGATAATACTCGGTTTTCAGAATAAAGGACATCTGGTTCCCAGAAGAGAACTGATAAAGACCAAGAGCCAGATAGAGGGTATTCGTCAGAGCGGAATCATCAATACGGGTGTTCTGGATTATGTGGCGGAGCATATCAAGGCTGGAATAACCACAGCGGATATAGACAAGATGGTATATAATTATACCACGGATCACGATGCGATTCCCGCCCCTCTGAACTATGAGGGGTTTCCGAAGAGCGTATGCACGAGTATCAATGAGGAAGTATGTCACGGGATTCCCAGTAACGAGATTGTATTGGAGGAGGGCGACATCATCAATGTGGATGTTTCCACCATATATAAAGGGTATTATAGCGATGCCAGTCGTATGTTCATTATAGGCAAGACCTCTCCTGAAAAGGAGAAGTTGGTCAGAGTGGCAAAGGAATGTCTGGACTTGGGGTCTGCCGCAGCGAAGCCTTACAGCTTTGTGGGGGATGTCGCACAAGTGATAACGCAGCATGCGCACGAGAATGGATTCCAGGTTGTAAGGGATTATACGGGGCATGGAGTTGGGTTGGAATTCCATGAGGAACCTGAATTCTTCCATTATGGAAAAGCCGGGACGGGAATGTTGCTGGTGCCGGGAATGGTGTTTACTATCGAACCGATGATAAATATGGGTACCTGGCAGGTGTTCATCGACGAGGAAAACGATTGGACGGCTGTGACGGAGGACGAAAAACCCAGTGCCCAATGGGAACATACCTTTCTGATGACCGATAACGGAGTAGAGATTCTCACGGAATAGATATATGGAAAAAGATACAGTAATATTGGGAATAGAGTCCAGTTGTGATGATACTTCAGCCGCAGTGATACGGAACGGCTGTTTGCTGAGCAATGTCACGGCAAGTCAGAAAGTCCATGAGGCTTACGGGGGAGTTGTCCCCGAGCTTGCCTCCCGCGCACATCAGCAGAATATATTGCCCACAATTGACATGGCAATCAGACAGGCGGGTATTTCCAAGGAAGAGATTTCCGCCATTGCCTTTACCCGCGGACCGGGATTGCTTGGCTCGTTGCTGGTTGGTGTCTCCTTTGCCAAGGGATTGTCGGTTTCCCTGGGCTGTCCCCTTGTCGAGGTAAATCATCTGCAAGGGCATATTCTGGCGCATTTCATTCAGGAGGAGGGGAAGGAGCGAAGCGTTCCCGAATTTCCCTTTCTGTGTCTGCTGGTAAGTGGAGGAAACTCACAGATAGTAAAGGTGAACGCCTATAACGATATGGAAGTTCTGGGACAGACGATAGACGATGCCGCAGGGGAAACCATAGACAAGTGTTCCAAGTTTATGGGATTGGGCTACCCCGGCGGTCCCATTATAGACCGATTGGCACGGCAGGGAAATGCGGAAGCCTTTCATTTCAACAAGCCCCGTATTGAAGGCTATGATTACAGTTTCAGCGGGTTAAAGACTTCTTTCCTGTATTTTCTGGAGGGGAAGATGCGTGAGAATTCCAACTTTATTGAGGAGAACAAGCAGGATTTGGCGGCTTCCTTGGAAAGAACGGTCGTGGATGTGCTGATGAACAAGCTGACGAAAGCTGTGAAAGATACCAAGATAAACCATGTGGCTGTGGCTGGAGGGGTGTCCGCAAACACTTGTCTGCGCCAGGCCTTTCTTGCCAAAGCCGAAAATGCCAGGTGGAAAGTGTATATTCCGCCATTCTCATATACCACGGACAACGGAGCTATGATAGCTATGGCGGGTTATTTCAAGTACAAGGACGGGGACTTCTGCTCGTTGGACAAGCCCGCCTATTCAAGAGTAACGTTTAAATAGTGATGGACTTAAAGACAAAAACCCTTGCGAGAGAGATAAACAGACTGTTCTGGAACAGTGGTAAAACGGTTTCCACAGCGGAGAGTTGTAGTGCCGGACGGTTGGCAGAGGTGCTTTCCGATGTCCCCGGAAGCTCTGCCTTTTTTCGTGGCGGTGTGGTTTGTTATACGGATGAGATGAAAACAAGGCATCTCCATGTGTCCGAAGAGGTTCTGGAACAGAAGACCGCCGTATGTGAGGAGGTGGCTGCCGAAATGGTGAAAGGGGCGTTGGAGATGTTTGGGACGGACTATGCTGTGTCTATGACAGGCGTGGCAGGACCAACCGGGGCCACGGAAGAGAACCCGGTGGGCTCGATATGGGTGGCTTACGGGAGCAGAAAAGAGATTGCAACATTCCATTTCCAGAAGGATCTCGGGAGAGACAGGAATGTTGATGATGCGGTATACAAGACCATGCTCATGTTTAAGGACTATATAAAAAAGGAATTGGACAAGTAAAAAATATGACAATAGGTTTGCCGGGTCAATAAAAAACGCTAACTTTGCACTCCGAATTGGATTGTGTCCCGATTTGACACGCTGGGAAATAACGAAAAATACAATATAAAATGTCTAAAATCTGTCAGATTACCGGAAAGAAAGCGATGATTGGAAACAATGTTTCACATTCAAAGCGTCGCACAAAACGTAGTTTTGATGTGAATTTGTTCAAGAAAAAGTTCTATTATGTAGAACAGGATTGTTGGATAAGTCTTACCCTGAGTGCAGCTGGTTTGAGATTGATCAACAAGGTTGGTCTTGACGCAGCCTTGAAAAAAGCTGTTGAAAAGGGATATTGTGACTGGGGTGATATAAGAGTAATCGCATAAAGTTCAAGAAAATGGCAAGCAAAGCAAAAGGAAATAGAGTCCAGGTTATATTGGAATGTACTGAAATGAAAGAGAGCGGTCTTCCTGGAACTTCCCGTTATATAACGACTAAAAACCGCAAGAATACAACGGAAAGATTGGAGTTGAAGAAGTACAACCCCATTCTGAAGCGAATGACAATCCACAAAGAGATTAAATAAGTAAGGTAACTAACTATGGCAAAGAAAACAGTCGCATCTCTCCAAAGCGGTAAAACCGATGGAAGAGCTTATTCTAAGGTGATAAAGATGGTAAAAAGTCCTAAAACAGGTGCTTATATCTTTGATGAGAAAATGGTTCTTAACGAGGATGTTAAGAAATTCTTTCAGAAGTAATCGCGATATTATAGATATTCAAGCCCTTTCGTGAGAGAGGGCTTTTTTCTTCTCTCTATGGCAGGATGGAGGGATTGTCGTGAGAACAAGGAGGCCTCGTTCCTCTAAAAGGATATGGCTTATCATACCATTATGCGGAAAGGGCGTTTCCAACTCTGCGGTTTAGCAGGTCTAACTCGCCGAGTTAGGTGTTGGAA
>CAVEJA010000024.1:0-2521 GCA_963615745.1 Duodenibacillus sp. | reverse complement strand
TTCCTGTTCTTTACCAAGGTTCCATCATTGAATCCGGTATATACCTGGGTCAAGGAAAGCTATTTGAAAAGCAATAAAATGATAGCCGACCAATATCCGGACGCCAGTTTCGACGACAGAATGTCCATCAAACTCGGTGCAGACTACAACTACCTTATCTTTCTACGGGACAACACTCCTGAAGATGCCGTCATCTACTATCCCTCAAGCGGTGATTTCAGAGCATCCCATCCTATGGTTCAGCAAAACCCTTTCAACGGGAAACTGAATGACAAACTCACTGCCGTGAGAATCCTTTACCCAAGAAAAGTCGTTACAGAGAACGAATACGGAAAAACCTCATGGACGAAAAAAATCACCCACGTGGCTATCGTCAATGGGAAAAACCTTGAGAAAGTGCCTTACAAGGTGGCAGACACCTATATAAACGGCATTTTACCCGTAAAAGAACCTACCCAACCCAACACCCCACAGCCATGATAGCACTTTCAATCATTCTTTTATTCCTCGGAGGTTTTCTGCTTGTCAGCCGTATCTCCACCGATTTCTCACTCACCGAGCGCATCGGCTTTGGTTTTCCCGTAGGATTGGCAGCAGTCACTTTCCTGATGATGCTGGAAGACTGGCTGGGAATCGCACTCACCGGGGGCAACAGCATTGTTCTGTCCGTGGTAGTATTCCTCGCAGCCCTTGCCTCCAATTTCCCCCAAAGGCGGAATTTGCTGCATTCACTCCGTCCCCAGGGAGACTTCTCGTGGTTCAATCTGCTCTGGTTATTCATGCTGGTCATCCTCATCTGGGTGGAATACTACAATTTCTCCAAGTGTATGTACTTCCCCACCTACGACAGGGACAGTATGGCAGGCTTTGACACCATAGGCTACATTGCCGCACAGGAACATACATACAAAGGGATGAGTATCTTTTCAGGGGATTACATGCCTAAGATGCACGACCCAGGAAGTTGTATCTCCTATCTTCCCATGCTCCAGTTGTCCTACGCCTATGTCTATTCTCTTGGCGCGGAGACATCCAAGATTATTCCCGGACTATTCTATATAGCGTTTATTATCGGCTTCTACGGCATGGCGAAACGCTCTATGAGCCATACGGCAGCCATGTTTGCCACATTATGTATGGTCTATACCCCGGAAATGATCTCATTCTCCTCTCTTTCCGCAACCAATGTGATGCAGGCAGCCATGGCATCCACGGGACTGATTTATATTTGTATCTGGTGCAACAAACAGAAAAGGGAGTATCTGATATTGGGAACACTGCTCATAGCCATCAACAACTGGCTTCGGGCGGAGGGCATCGTGTTCGGCGGAACTGCCGGACTGCTGGTGCTTATACAATGTATCCGCAGAAAGACATCGTGGAACTCACTTCTGTTCCCTGTACTTACCCTGTTCCCCACCATTATCTTCATGATATACTGCTCCACGTGCGGACTTACCTCGGAAAGCGCGCTCATTACAAAAATATTCTGGGACGGAGAGAAAGCCGCAACCATCTGGAGCGGAGCATGGGCATTGCTGGAACAAACCACCTATTACGGATGGGCGTTCCTTATCTTCCTGCTTGCCATACTGGCTAATGCCTACCACATCATTAAAAAGAGGGACAATCTGTTCACTCTTCTGGCATTTTTCGTGAGCTTAATCCTCTATTTCATCGTCCTCTATCATGTAGACTACAAGTGGGATTCCATCAACAACGTGTTGGCTTACTCCGCCAAACGCTTCATGTTCTGCTATGTCCCCATAGCCTGGTACTATACCTGTAACTCCTATATGGTGCAGAAAGCATTCAATTGGATAGAAAAAACCTGCGGATTCAAAGAAAACAAATAACCATGAGAAACTGTTTCATTTCCCTTATCCTGCTGTTTAATCTGTTGGCAACAGAGCTGACAGGAAAGGTTTATACGGGTGCTCCGTTTAACGACGGAATGGTTTTACAAAGCCAGAGTGAGGTTTCCATCTGGGGAAAATCCCAACCAGGAAACACCATTACCCTGTTGCCGTCATGGAACTACAAGGAAGTGAAAGTAAAGACAGACAATAACGGACACTGGGAAGCCCGTCTGGAAACCCCGAAGGCGGGCTTCACTCCCTATTCCATTACTATACGGGATGCGGAAAGCACAACACTCATCAGAAACGTTCTGATTGGCGAGGTTTGGTTCGCAGCCGGGCAAAGCAATATGGAGATGCCGCTGAAAGGATGGAAGGACTGTCCTGTGGAAAATTCGGAAAAAATCATCTCCAACGCCAATGCCTACTCCGGCAAACTGCACTTCATGAACCTTCCTCCCTCCTGTGCAAAAGAGCCGCAGGACACTATCAGTGCCGTCTGGAAGGACTGTTCCCCTGCGTCTATCGGGGATTTCTCCGCAGTAGCCTACCATTTCGCATGTACGCTGATTGACAATTTGAATGTTCCCGTGGGTATTATCAATTGCAGTTACGGAGGCTCCAATGTCGAGGCATGGATTCCCCAGGACATACTCCGCACC
>CAVEJA010000023.1:0-5694 GCA_963615745.1 Duodenibacillus sp. | reverse complement strand
GAACTTGCCTTTGGCATCGTAAACGTCAGAAACAGTTCTTGTGAACATTTCACCCTCCCCTAAGTGCCAAATGAAAAAGCCTATTGGGAAGTGACCTTTCACATTGTCGAAAGTATTGGCTGGAACGATAAAATTTCGACCGAGCTTCGCTCGGAATGTTTTCCGGAAATCACGGAAATTGGGTGCTTGCTCAATTTTCAAAGTTGAAAATTGAGCAAGCACCGCTGTAGGGATTTCATCATAAATCCTTATCATAAACTGGGCGAACAGTTCTCGTCCAGCAATACCTATCTGTGGCAAGTATTTCTTATAAGTGAGCATAGTCACTGCCACATTTTTCTTGTTCTGTCCTTTGCCTGATACGGTATGCTTACTTGCCGCCTCTGCGTACGGTGGATTGATGTATATGACGAGTTTCTTGCGCTTCTCCTCGTCCTTTAGTATCTCTATGAGCGACAGGGGGAGTTTGCTCTTTTCGGGGTTGTCGAGATTGAAAGGGTCGTTGAGGAAGTCGAACTGGAACACATGGCTGTCGAGCAAGTTGCTTCCTCCATGCTCGCCACGCAATGCCTTGTTCATCGTGGCGATACGGGTGTGCATCACCTCCACATCTGCTTTGTCAAGCGTGGAAGCGTAGATGTTGTATTTGTTGGTAAGTCCGGCGAGCAAATTGCCTGTGCCAGCGCAGCAATCCCAGATATAATATTCCTCTTGCCAATTCTCACCCAGTTCTCTTGCAAGGTATTCTTGTGAGAGTTCCACCCACTGAGGAGGGGTGAAGAAAGAACCTTTACGCTCTCGCACATCCTGTGGCACGAGCAAGTCGCGGCGTTCCACCATCTTGTCCCAGTAGGTGCGGCGCGGTGGACGCTTGTAACGATTCCAAAACTGTATGTGCGCCTTTTGTTTGTCTTGGAACAGAGCTGTTGTGTAGTTCTCCAATCCTGTATCGTTGATATGGCGATCAAGCACATAGTGGTCGGATTTTAGAAGCACGAATAGCTTTTCTTTGAGAGTGGTGTTGGAGGAGGAGAGGAGATCGGCGAGATAAAAGTCGGCATCAATGATGCCTGCCTGTTTCAGCAGATTCCAGTCACAGTTGATGGAGGGCTTTACTTCTGCGCACCACTTTCGGTAGATATGGGTAAAATTGTTGATGGTTACTTGTATCTGCTTCACGCCATCCATTCCTGTGTGGAAGTTCTGCTTGATGAATTGGCGCAGTTCTTTCCCGTCGTTAGCGTAGCGGAAGAGTACCAATTGTTTCTCCATCAGTGTGGAGAGCAGTCCCAGTAGCTGCTGGAATTCCTTCGACTGGTGGTCGGAGGGGGTGACATTCCAGTTGAAATCGTTCTGCGTAAAGATGTCCATCACCTCATGGTATGGTACAAAGGCAATCTTCTCGGCATCGAATGCACCGAGAAAGGCTGGTGGCAGCTTTGCCTCATAGGTGCGAGCCTTGCCGATGGTGAGGATGAGTTGTATGAAGGATTCGAGGATATCGTGTGATGTGCCTTGCTTGGCTTCCGCCCAAAGCAGGTATTCGGTCTCGAAGAGTTGCGGGTCATGTGCTGGCACAGCTACGGCAAAGTCTATGTTACCGATGATTTGTGTGGCATCGTAGGCGGAGAACCAGTCAGTAGCTACCTTATTCTTCAGTTCTTGTTCTAATATGTTTCCGTAAAATGATGTCATGAGCAGCGTTTTATTATATGGAATTGGCGGTTATAGGTATGCAAATATAACCAATTTGTGTCTGATTCAAGAAGAAGAGTAAGAAAATCTTTTTTGTTTTAGTAGTTGATATATCCTTAGTTGTAGGTGCTTTTTTTGAGTTGTATGTGAAGAGGACGAGAGAAATGGAGGGACGGAAACGAAAACCTTGCTAACACTACGGGGGACTGGAAATTTCCAGTCCCCCGTAGAATAGGTTGAACTCTTAATAAGCGTTCTCTAAAGAACGACTTTTTGCAGGATCTTTTCTGCGGTTTCTTTCATGACATCCTCGGGAAAAGTCTGTTTTTTGCCGAAGTTGAGATCCCCTTCTTTCTGGATGGGGATGAGGTGGATGTGGGCATGACGAACCTCCAGTCCGATGACGGCTACCGCCACTTTCTGACAGGGAATGACAGACTGGATGGCTTTCGCCACTTTTTTGGCGAATACCATCATCTCGCCCAAGTCCTCATCGGACAAATCGAAGATGTAGTCCTCCTCTTTCTTGGGAATGACCAGCGTATGTCCCTTTTGAATAGGGTTGATGTCCAGAAAAGCGTAGAACTTGTCATTCTCCGCACATTTGTAGCTGGGTATTTCGCCCTGTACGATTTTGGTGAAAACAGATGCCATAACCTTCTTTCTTAATATGAGATTCCGGTAATCTTGATGTGGATTTCCCCGCGGGGGATTTTGATGGACACCTCGTCACCTATCTTCTTTCCGAGAAGTCCCTGGGCGATAGGCGTGCGGGAGGAGATTTTTCCCTCTTTCAGGTTTGCCTCGCTTTCGCTGACGATGGTGTATTTCATCTTTGCGCCATTGGTCATGTTCTCCATTTCCACGGTCGCCAGAATCTGTACGGTGTTCTTGTCGAGCTTGCTGGTGTCAATGATTTTGGCGTTTGCAAGTTCGGCTTTCAGTTTGTTTATTTTCATTTCCAAAAGAGCCTGTGCCTCTTTTGCGGCATCGTATTCACTGTTTTCGGAGAGGTCTCCTTTGTCTCGTGCTTCGGCGATAGCTGCGGATGCTGCGGGTCGGTCTATTGACTCCATGTGCTTTAGTTGGGCGACCATTTTGTCGTACCCTTCTTGTGAGATGTAAGCCATAATTACTCTTTTTATTTAGTTGTATATATGTTTGTCGTTCTTGAAAAAGTAATAAAAAGAAAGAATCCCAGTGCGGTTCACTGGAATCCCTCTCAATATCTTTCAACTTTGCAAAGGTATGTAATTTTATCTCATTCCTCCATCTTTTCTTCTTCTTTTTTTGTGTCAGGGGAAAAATGTGGCACTTTTTGCTGTTGGTTTGTAGCGGTTTATGTATCTGTGTGCGGGAAATGTAATACCTTTGCGGAAAATTATGATTGCGGTGCGTTCCTGTTTATGTCTTCTTCTTTCGGTTCTGCTGTTATCCTCTTCCTGCCAGAGGGTCAGAAAATGGAGAACGGCTGACACCTATCCCGATGTTTTTCCTGATTATGTAGGCGTGACCATACCTGAGTCTATGGCTGGGGATTGTGCCGGATTGTTTTCTATGGAGATGCGGGACGGTCGTTTGTGCCAGATAGACAGGGAAAGGGAGAAAGATACGATATGGGTGAGCGTGCGCGCATGGCGTGACGGAGACGAGGAAGGAGTGGAATACAAACGTTTTCCCATGTTTGTCAGTCATGATTCCATTGATTCCTATGTGGCATACAGGCTGATAGAACCTGGTTATGAGAGTTGGTCGCGTATCTCTATCTGTCAGCGGGAACTGGATTCGTATGATGAAACTCCCATTGTGACCAATGAGGTGAACGGAAAGGGGTGCGTCAATTGTCATTCCTTCGTTGGAGGGAGTTCCAAGAACCTGCTGTTTCATTCCCGTTCCGCAACAAACGGAGGCACATTCTTCCTGAGAGATGGCAAAATAAAGAGAGTGGATTTTCCCAAGATGGGGTCTGGCAAACAGGCTACCTACCCCGCATGGCATCCGTCGGGCAGATATGTGGCTTTTTCCTCCAATGATACGCATCAGTGTTTCCCGATGACTGGTGTCCAGCCGATAGAAGTGTATGACAAAGGGTCGGATATAATTCTGTATGATGTGGAGAAGAATACCGTGACCGAGCCGGCTTCGCTGAATACGGTTGGGAAATGGGAAACGTTTCCCACATGGAACAATGCGGGGGATACCTTGTATTATTGTGAGGCGGACAGCGTTTTAAGACCTTCCGACAACAGGGAGAGGATACATTACAGGCTGATGAAGATAGGTTTTGATATGGTCCGGGGCGTTTTTGCGGGCGAACCCCGGGAGGTGCGCCTGGGAGATATGGATATGAGCAGGCATTCCGTTTCTTTTCCGAGGGTGAGCGGTGACTATCTGATGTTCACGCTGACGGATTTCGGAACGTTCCCTATATGGCATGATGAGGCGGATTTGTGGTTGCTGGATTTGAAATCAGGGGAAGTGAAACCCTGTGACACATTGAACAGCCATAGTGCGGAAAGTTACCACAGCTGGTCTTCCAATGGCAGATGGCTGGTTTTCGGCAGCCGTCGTCTGGACGGGAGATATACCAGACTGTATTTTAGTCATTTTGACGGGAGAGGCAATTTCACGAAACCTTTCCTTCTTCCTCAAAAGAAAGCCGGAGACAATGTGACGAGACTGAAGTCCTATAACATCCCGGAGTTCGTGAGCGGGAGGGTGAGAGAGATAAGAGATTTGCAGTGATGGGGAGTAGGAAATCGTTTCGGTTCGTGGCATGCTGCTCGCTGCTCCTGTGGGTGGTGTTGTTTGTGATACTGTATGTGTCCGTTCCTTATACTTTGAAGTCGTGGGAGGCGGATGCGCTGTTCGTAGATACGCCTGATTACTGGCGGGAGGTGGAGCGGCTGCCTTGGTATGGGTGGTTTGTCGTCAGAAACTTCCTGCTTCAGTTCTTTGTAAGCAAGGAGGCGGGGGCTGTCATACTGTCTTTCTTTCCGGCTGTCGCCTTTTTCCTGCTGAATTGTCTGTTGGGAAGAAGAAAGGTGTGGCTGTATTTTCTGACGGGTGTATTCGTCGGAGGTATTCTTTGTTTCGTCCTCCGGGAAGATGTGCGGAAGGAGGAGCGATGGGCGCATCTGGAGTATGCGGCGGAGAAACATTCGTGGAAGAAAGTTCTGGAAATAGCTTCTCCAGAGGCGACTGTTCAAGACAGGGATATGCTTCCCTATGCGATGCTGGCACTGGCGGTAAGTGGCGTGCTGCCGGACAGGATGATGGAATATCCTGTGAGCGGCATGGAGGATTTCGATATGGTGCGTGGCGGTCATACCCAACGGCAGTACAAGTTCAGAATGATACTGTACGATTGTATGGGATGCCCTGACGAGGCTGTCCATAACGTGTACCAGCTGGCTGCTTTCAGTCCGTTGGGAATGACTTTCGGGACATTGCGCCGTCTGATAGCGTATAACAAAATTCTTGGAAACCGGGAGCTGGTGGAAAAGTACTCTGTTATCCTGTCTAAAAGTTCGATATACCATTATAAATCCAGGGGTTTTGTACTCAAAGCAGACACGCTTCGACGGAACGAGAGCGGAAAAATACCTCTGATTACGGAAGATATGGGGTATAATATGGGGAATGTTCTTGACAAAGGCTTTGTTTCCAAAGAGCTTGCCCATTATTTCCTGTGCGTTTTGTTGGCGGAAAGACGTCTTTCTTCCTTTGCCTCGGTTCTGAACGGTGTGCTTCCCTTGCTGGACGGTGCGGTTCCGGTTCTCTATCAGGAGGCTTTGTTGGTCTGCGCTTCCCAGAATCCTGCTCTGGATATGTCCGGTTATCATATATCGGAGGAGGTCAGGGCTTCGTATGACGAATACAGAAAAGGAGCGTCCGACGGGAAAGGCCATTACTGGGCGTATTATGCGCAGAGGCAGTAGCCCGGTATGAGCCAAATAACTGCTGAAATGAGCTGTTTATAAAGGAATAATGACTATC
>CAVEJA010000022.1:0-3184 GCA_963615745.1 Duodenibacillus sp. | reverse complement strand
ATATTCAAATATGGTGGAGAAGAAATCGTAGCCTGCTTCAAAGGCATTCTCAAAAGAGAAACTTGCCACATCGCCAATAAGGGAACGGCAAAAGGCGTTCTTCTTGCTTGCTCCGCCAGAAACCACATCAGAGATAGGCTTCATGATGGAAACCCTGGTCTCGTCCTCGTTGAGGATATAGAAGATGTCGGAGTTCTCGCTTGCTATGCTCTCCAATGTGGAATCGAACAGCTCCGCGAATTTTTCCTCGTTCTGCCGTTGGGCAAGGAACGGAATAAGATGCTCCTTTTTCAAGATGATGGTGTCGAGCATGGAGTCGCACATCTCCTCATAGTCGTCTTCCGACATGGCGTCAAGGGCTGCAAAGAAATCCTTGGCTTCAGCCAAGTCCGGATTTCCTTTTTTAGCCTCATATATGAACTTGTCATTGAGGAACTTGTATAGAAAAATCTCCACAATAACCACATATTCGTTACCGCTTCCTGCAAGTCCATTCTCTGTGGTAGTCTTCTTCAAGTCGTCAATCAGCGCATAAGTCTGATTTTTTATCTCTTCTATATTTTTCATTTGATGTTATCTTGCTATTTGATATTCTCTGTTTATAATCTCACTCACATACTTGCGCACCTCCCGGTCTGTCTTCACCGCTTCTTCCTTGAAATGTCGTGTAACGTAAGTAAGGATATTCTTCTTGAAATACTCTGGAACTTCCAAGATAGCCTGGTTATGGAAATACACATCGTCCACATCCTCCTTTATGGCAAGCAGTATGACGGTCATCTTCTCCTTTTCCTCCGTCCATGCGTAGTTGCGGGGTGTAACCTTGCGCTCGGTTTCTTCCTTGTTCTTTTCATTCAAGCGTTTCTCCACACGCACAAACTTGGTGTCCCCATGGTATTTGATGGCTTCCAATGCGTCACGCTCATTCAATTTCTTGATACGGCGCAGGATGTCGTTCACGTTCTGCACCTTGTCGTGCATGTTGAACTCTTCCTGCGACTCCATTTCCTTTTTACGGAACAGGCGCAGGAACTCTTCCAGGATAGAGCGGTATTCCGGGTCGTCGGTATCCACACACGCTTTCAGCTGCTGCCGTGCGTGTTCCACGCTCTGCTTGTATTGTTCCTGTATCTCCAATTCACCCTCACCACGCTTTTCAAAGGAGAACGCTATGTTTTCCAATGCCATATTGAGCAGTTGCCTTGTATTGGCGTTCTCGTCTGTATTGTCAATGAAACCCAACAGGTCAAGGCGGTTTTTTGTAGCCTTTATCAAGTTGTGAATGTCGCTGATTTCCAGGACTTCGTCAGCGTCGGAGCCTTGCGAGGTGAGCATATTCTGCAAGCTCCGCATATCTTCAAGGGAGTTGAGGACTGTACGGACTACGTTCCGGTCGTCTTCCAAATTGAGTTGGCGGGAGAATATTTCGGGATTGCCCAGTTCGTAGTTGTCAAGAACCTTTTTGGCTTCATCCACCCTGTTCCTGGCTTCTTCCAGTGACACCAGCAGACGGTCGGTGTTCTGCATATTGTCCTTGCCGACCTCATGCTCAAGTTCTTCCTGGTACTCCTTGTTGGTCTTGCTGTATTCCTCCTCAATGTTGGCGAAGTCCACCACATAGCCATACTTCATGTCCTTGTAAGGGCGGTTTACCCGTGTCAAAGTCTGGAGCAGATTGTGTTCCTTGACCATACGGTGCAGATATAATTTCTTCAAACGTGGCGCATCAAAACCCGTCTGGAGCATCTGGAACACAAAGAGCAGGTCGATTTTGCCGTCCTTGAACAATTCTATCCACTTGGCGCGCGTTTCCTTGTCAAAACTGTCGTATGTGATGAGTGCCGCCCGATAGCAGCCTTTCTTGCAAGGCTTCTTCTTGACTTCCATTTCGCCGGCACTGATACTTTTGTACACAGAGGAACCGTCCTCGTCCGTTTCGTTGTCAAGCTCGCTTTCGTCAGCATACTTTTCGAGGAACAGACGGTACATGAGCTGTGCCTGCTCCTTGCTGTTGCATACGACCATGCCACCCAGCGTGTTGTCTTCGTTCTTTTGGCGGAAGGTCCGCAAATCTTCGATGATATAGTCAAGAAGCGGTTGCACATACACATGGTGGGCATACACATTGCTTTCCTTGACACTGTGTACTTTCACACGGATGCTGTTCAGAGCTTCTTTCAGCTTGATTTTGTAGTTAGAGCCTATATCCTCACGTATCAGCCGGCGGGTATAGCCGTCGGCAATGGAGGCATTATAGAAATAGGTGTGTATGTAATCACCGAAAATATCCTTGGTGTTATACTCCTTGCTGATGATAGGCGTGCCTGTCAAGGCTATCTTGACGGCATTCGTATCACTCGAAATGAGATTTTTAAGGAAACTGCCGTCGGGGCTGTAATTGCGGTGTGCCTCGTCTATGAAATAGATGCGCTGTACAGGCACATTGTAGGCGTTCTTTGCCAGAGCCTTTGAATCGTTGGAGAACTTCTGTATGTTCACGACTGTTATTTCAGGCTTGCCCTCCCTGTTCTGAGTGGTCAAACCACTACTGATAATCTTTGCAAAGTCTTCCTTGGTCTGTACGGAATTGACTTTGAGACCACGATACGAAAACTCTCTTTGTGCCTGTATCATCAAGTCCAGGCGATCAACGATAAAGAAGAACTGCGGAACTATCCCTTTGGAAGAATAATAATCCGTCAGGTATTTGACATTGTAGAACGACAAGGCGGTTTTTCCACTGCCTTGCGTGTGCCAGATAATGCCTTTGTTCTTGCCCGCCTCCAAATGCCGCTCAATGGCTTTTGTGGCGAACAACTGCGGATAGCGCATGATGTGTTTCTGCAGTCCGTTGGCATAATCAACGTAGGCTATTCCATATTTTAGGAGAAAATGGAAGCGGTTGAATGAAAACAGACTGTCGCAAATGCGCTTGGTGGGCGTGTTTGCCAAGCAGTTTGTCTTGTACTCGCTGCTGTTCTTGTATTGCGGGACATTGTTGTCACGCAAAAGGATTTCTTCCTCTTCGGGCGTGACTTGGTGGATATGCCGTGCGGTCGGGAAGCTGTCCTGTCCCTCCTCACGGAAACAGTTGTACTTTGTATGCTTCTTTCCGATAGTGGCATAGAAAGCACCGATGGTTGGGGTGACCTCATTATTGTCATACTCCATATCGTTGCTGAAC
>CAVEJA010000021.1:0-3408 GCA_963615745.1 Duodenibacillus sp. | reverse complement strand
GGGAGGGCTGTTACATGCCCGCGCAGCTGGTTACACCGAGCGTGGTCGCCACGGCTGTGAGTACGGTGATGATGAACTGGATGATTCTATTCCATGTCTCTTTCCCGGCTTTTACTGATTTTCGTGCTTTCATAGTGTTGTTTTTTATGTTTGTTTGTAATAGAAGGGAGAGGCGGTAGGGCGTGTGGAGGAGACCCGGAAGCGCATTCACCGGAGGTGGTGTCTCTTTTCTGTCCGGGATGCTCCTGTCGGAGGTGATCCCGCATGGTGTCCGGTTGCTTTCTTCCCTGCCGTCTCCTCCACGCGTTCTCCCGTCTCTCCCGTTATGTCTTAGGATTCCTCCGTGTCGTTCTGGAGCTCAAAGGAGGCTGTCAGTGCGGTGTCGCTGCTGATGGTGAGGCTTCTGGGGTTCTGCATATTGCCGTCGCTCCATCCCGAGAACTTGTAGTTGCCTGTCGGTTGTGCGGAGATGGTCACTGTCTCTCCCGCAGCGTACTCTCCCGCTCCGCTCACCGTGCCTCCGTTCTCAGGGGATGCGGTGATGGTGAGCTTGCATTTCTTGCTGTCCGTTGTGGTGTCCGCACTGCTGTCTTCCTGGGAATCACCGCTGGCGGATGTGGCGGTTTTTCTGAGCGTTGCGTCCAGATCCAGGATGTTGGAGGTCAGCTCGCCTGTGGCACGGCAGCGCAGGCGCACTCCCTCGATGTTCTTTACGGTGGTGAACTCCTCCATTGTCGCCGCGCCTCCGGCTTTGTTGCGGATGCCTACGGAGAAGATGGCGAGGTTGTCTATCTTCACGTTGCATCCTTTCAGGAGCTGTTCCCTGATGCATTTCACCATGTCGGTCAGCACGCCATAGATGACGCCCTGCGAGAACGGGGTGTTGTGTCCGCTCATGTGCTCGCTCAGCTGTTCAAGGTCGAGGGTTTCCTCGATGACGGGCCGTGCGTAGTAGTGTCCGGAACAGAATTTCGAGTTGCTTTTCTTTACGTTGTACCTGATCATAACTTTTGAATTTTGATGTTTTGGTTAGTAACTTCCGGCTTCCGTCTCCGCAGACCGCGCGCCTTGTCTGTGCGGATTAGGTTGCCGGGTCATTGGCTTTCAATGACGGCGCAAAGGTATTTCCGTATCGAAAAAGGCGGTGTGCAATTCCGAAAGTTGCGGACACTTTTCGTGCCGTTCCGTGCGGTAATAAACACGACAGCCCGTCCAACGGACAGGCTGTCTAATATCTGCGGATGTCAGGAAGCTGTTTTTATATGGTCTTTTCTTCCACCAGTTCAAAGTCCAGCTGTCTTTTCTCCAGATTGGCGGCGGCTACCTTGATGGTAACGGGGTCGCCAATGGAGTAGACACGGTGTCTTCTGCGCCCTCTCAGGCAGAAATTGCGCTCGTCGAACTCATAATAGTCGTCCTGAAGACTGCGCAAGGGAACCATTCCCTCGCACAAGTTGTCGTCGAGCTGCACATAGAGACCGAACTCGTTCATGCCGCTTATTTTTCCTTTGAAGTCCTCGCCCAGATGGTCGCCCATGAATTCCACTTGCTTGTATTTGATGGAAGCCCTCTCTGCCTGGGCTGCGGTGAGCTCCTTCTGGCTGCAATACTCGCATTGCTCTTCCAGTTGTTTCTGGTTGATGGTGCGTCCGCCCTGCCCGTATCTGTCCAACAGGCGGTGTACCAAGTCGTCCGGGTATCGGCGGATGGGAGAGGTGAAATGGGTGTAATACCTGAACATCAGTCCGTAGTGACCGATATTGTGCGTGCTGTAACGTGCTTTCTGCATGGAGCGGAGAGCCACATCCTCCACTACTTGCTGCTCTTTCTTGTTTCTTACATCATTCAGCAGTTTGTTGAAACTCTTATTGACATCGTCCTTGCTTCCGTCTGTCTTCAGCTTGTAGCCGAATTTGACTACGAAAGCGCGCAGTTTCTCCAGTTTCTCCTCGTCGGGCACATCGTGGATTCGGTAGACAAAGGCTTTGGCGTTGGTCCCCTTGGGGTGTACGCCTATCTTCTCGGCAACGTATTTGTTGGCAAGCAGCATGAATTCCTCCACCAGCTTGTTCGCATCCTTGGCTATCTTGACATAAGTTCCCGTGGGATGGCCTTTCTTATCCAGGATGAAACGCACTTCCGGACGGTCAAAGGAGACAGCCCCTGTGGCGAAACGCTGCGCGCGCAGTTTCTTGGCAAGGCGATTGAGCGTGATGAGTTCCCGGGCATAATCCCCTACCGGCGTTCCGTCGGCATTGGGTTGCACTCTCGCCGGATGGTGTCCCGGGGTGGTCAGGTCTTCCTCGGAAGCCTCTCCGTTCTGTTCCAGAATGGTCTGTACTTCCTCGTAGGTAAACCGCCTGTCACTGTGTATGACCGTGCGCCCCTCGTGCCAGTTGATGATTTCAGCGTTTTCGTTCATGGTGAATATGGCACTGAAGCTGAGTTTGTCCTCATTGGGGCGCAGGGAACATAGGAAATTGCACAGTCTCTCGGGGAGCATGGGTATGGTGCGATCCACGAGATAGATGGATGTGCTTCGTTTCCGGGCTTCCTTGTCGATGACGCTCCCCTCCTTGACATAGTGTGTGACATCGGCTATATGCACGCCTATCTCCCACAATCCTTTCCCTGCCGGGCGGATGGAGAGCGCGTCATCGAAATCTTTGGCATCGGCGGGGTCGATGGTAAAGGTAGTGACAGGGCGGAAGTCCTCTCGCCGGGCGATTTCCTCGGGAGTAATGTCCTCGGAAAGTTCCTCCGCAGCTTTCTCCGCAGCCTGTGGATAAGTATAGGGAAGCCCGTATTCAGCCAGGATGGAGTGCATTTCGGTGTCGTTCTCGCCCGCCTTGCCCAGAATGTCTATGACTTGTCCTTCGGGATTCTTCATATCCTCGTCCCAGTCGGTGATTTTGACGACGGCTTTGTCGCCATTCTTTCCTCCCTTAAGTTTGCGCTTGGGAATGAATATGTCCGCCGCCAGAGTGCGGTCGTAGGTAATAAGGAAAGCAAAATCGCGGCTGGTTTTCAGCGTTCCTACGAAAGTGCGTGGCGCACGCTCGATGATTTCGATGATTTCCGCCTCGCGCGTATGGTTTTTCCTGCGTGCCAGAAGAGTGGCTTTGACCTTGTCTCCGTCCAGGGCATGGTGGGAATTTCTCTCCATGACCAGTATTGTCTTGTCTTCTCCGTCGGGAATGAAGGAGTTGCGCCCGTTTCTTTTGCGGTAGAAAGTACCCGTCATCACTTGGTTTCTGGTCGTCAGACGATAGGCGTGCCTTTTGTTGAGGCTTATGTAGTCGTCAGCGACGAGATCCGCCAGAATGTCTGTACACATCAGTTTGGCGGGATGGGTCTTCAGATTCAGGTCTCTGGATATGTCGTTCAGGCTGTATTCCTTTTCAGGAT
>CAVEJA010000020.1:0-5144 GCA_963615745.1 Duodenibacillus sp. | reverse complement strand
CATGGACAGGTTCGAGAATAAGGAAATTGACCGGGTTATCATGATTTACAACCACTTTCACAGCTCTTCAAAGCAGGTTCTGACCACAGAAGACTTCCTTCCCATAGATCTGTCTGCGAAAAACAGGAAGAACGAGTCCGCAACAGACTTTATCGTGGAGCCGTCCAAAGAGGAGCTTGTAGCAAGTCTTATCCCTAAGGTTCTCCATCTGAAGATATTCACAGCCTTGCTTGACAGTCAGGCAAGTGAGCACGCAGCCAGAGTGATTGCCATGCAGACGGCTACCGACAATGCGGATAATCTGCTCCATGACCTCACTTTGACCTATAACAAAACCCGTCAGGCAGCCATCACTACCGAGTTGCTGGATATTGTAGGAGGTTCTTCCCAATAAAGAAATCCATTTTGAAATTTTGAAGTTCACGTTTTTCTTAATATCTTTGGACATTTGAATAGACATATATCCGAAAATATAAAGACAAACTTGCTGTGATAGAACAGAAACTCAGACTACGAAGGCAGACAAATGCCTTTGCCATGCAATCAGGAATGATATTCGGGGCCATCTGGTCCATATCATTCCTCCTTTTGGTTTCAGGAATCGCAGGACTTACCGCCCTGTTTCCCATCATTTTCTTCCTTACTCCCTTTATCGGATTCTACTTTGCACGCAAGTTCAGAAAGGATGTTCAGAACGACGGGGAGGTAGGTTACTTACGGGGATTCTGGTTCAGTCTGCAGCTATACCTTTACGCCACTGCCATTCTCGCCATAGTTGTCTACGTCTATCTCACTTTCTTTGATAACGGCGCACTGGTTCAAAGCTATTTGGAAAAGCTTTCCATACCCGAAATTCGGGCGGCAATCCAAGCCCAGGGGATTCAAATCAAGGAGATGGAAGAGATGGTCAGGAATCTGAATGCCATGAACATCACCGCTTCCATCATCAATCTCAATGCCCTGCTCGCCATCCCCATGGCTCTACCCACCGCATTCTTTGCCATGACAAGGAAAAACACTCACTGACAAAACTCCAATCAAATATATACACCCATGGATATCTCAATAGTCGTACCCCTATATAACGAGGAAGAAAGCCTGAAAGAGCTTAGCGAATGGATTAACAAAGTGTGCCTCGCCAACGGACTTAGCTACAACATTATCTTTGTAGACGACGGCAGTACAGACACTTCGTGGAAAATCATCGAAAGCCTGTCCCAAACCAATCCGCAGATACAGGGTATCAAGTTCAGAAGAAACTACGGAAAGTCCGCGGCGTTATTTTGCGGATTCAGGAAAACCGAGGGCGATGTCGTCATCACTATGGATGCCGATTTGCAGGATTCTCCCGACGAGATTCCCGAGTTATATAATATGATCACCAAAGAGGGTTATGACCTTGTTTCCGGCTACAAGAAGAAACGCTATGACCCGCTTTCCAAAACGCTACCTACAAAACTTTTCAATGCCACGGCACGCAAGGTCTCCGGCATCCGTAACCTGCACGATTTCAACTGCGGACTCAAGGCATATCGAAAGGATGTGGTGAAAAACATCGAGGTTTACGGGGAGATGCACCGCTACATCCCCTACCTCGCCAAGAACGCCGGATTCGACAAGATAGGAGAAAAGGTTGTCCATCACCAGGCACGCAAATACGGCACGACCAAATTTGGCGGATGGAACCGCTTTTTCAACGGCTATCTCGACCTTTTGTCCCTATGGTTTCTCAGCACCTTTGGCAGCAAGCCCATGCATGTCTTTGGTTTCTTGGGCTCACTCATGTTCTTCATCGGCTTTATAGCCTGCATCCTTGTAGGCTGCACGAAAATGTACGCCCTCACCCAAGGCATAAAAGCCCCGTTGGTGACGGACTCCCCCTACTTCTACATAGCCCTGACCATGATGATGCTGGGAACACAGCTTTTCCTGGCAGGATTCATCGGGGAGCTTGTCAGCAGGAATGCGCAGGGAAGGAACAATTATCAGATAGAGAATGAGATTTGATTGCCGTCAGCTCTGTCCGTTTCTTCTGGCTGTCACAGCTATCATACTGGGTAGTTGCAGCAGTACCGACTGTCCTCTGAACAATGTGGTACAGTGCCATTACACCTTCTACTCCTCGGAAACCAAGAAAGCCGTCGCCTATACAGACACACTTTCTGTCGTGACAGCGGACTCCGTTGTTCTGAACAAGTTGGTCAATTCCCAGACATTCGCCCTCCCCATCAGCTATGGCATGGCAGAGGACACCCTCCATTTCCAATTCAGAACGCCGGAAAGGACTGACAATACCCGCATTATCGTCACTCACACCAACACCCCGCACTTCGTTTCCTTGGAATGTGGCACATCCTATTTCCACCAGATTACCCGTGTCACCACCAGTTCGGACTCCTCCTCCCCCATCATAGACAGCGTTATTGTCAGCAACAAGGATGTAAACTATAATCAGAATGAAAATATCAGGATATATTTGTCTAATTATTAGTTTGCTTTCATTCTCTCTGCCTGCCTGCGCACAAATTGAAAGTGCCAGAAAAAAAAGTGAGGTTCAAGCGAATCAGAGCAACGAACAGCCGAAGCAGCAGGTAAGAGGCATACAGTATGTCCCGCCCACTAAGGAAAAAAGTAAGAAAGAGAACATCAGACTCTTCCAGGGAATGGCTGTCAGCGCAGACCTTGCCGGGGCAGTCATGTATGGTCTCGCCAGCTACGGGCAGCTGGAGGGGCAGCTCCGCATCAATTTAAAAGAGAAATACTTTCCCGTGGGCGAGATAGGAATAGGTCACAGCGACCATACCAACAAAGACACCAACCTGCATTACACGACCAATTCCCCCTATATCCGCTTGGGATGCGACATCAATTTCAATAAGGACAAAACCAGCAAGAACCGCATATACGGAGGTTTCCGCTATGCGTTCAGCAGTTTCAAGTTCGATCTCTCGGGCGATGACATGACAGATCCCGTATGGGGAACGGTCGTCCCGTTCAAATACAAGGGACTTCACTCCAACGTTTCCTGGCTGGAACTGGTCTTCGGATTAGAGGCGAACATCTACAAGAACTTCCATTTGGGCTGGTCCGCACGGTACAAACGCCGCCTCCGCCAAAGCACATCTTCCATAGGTCAGGCATGGTATGTACCGGGATTCGGAAAGAACAACTCCCACAATTTAGGCGCGACCTTCAATATTATCTTTGATATCTAAGCCCATGAACAAGCCCAAAACACACCTTGGGAATCCGCTTCTGCTTATCCTGCTGATAGGCATTGCCTGCGCAAGTTGTCAGAGGAAAGCGTCTTCCGTTCCTTATATAAAGGATACAGGACTGGTATTCGGCACGGAATACCATATCACCTACCAATCCTCACGGAATCTTCACGACGGCATCACTATGGAATTGGAAAAAGTAGACCAGTCCCTTTCCACATTCAACCCTCGCAGCACACTGAGCCGGCTCAATCAGAACGCAAGCGACCGCCTGGACAGAATGACAGAGCAAGTCATCCGGCAGGCGTTGGAAATCTCCAGTCACACCCAGGGAGCGTTTGATATCACCGTCGCACCTCTGGTAAACGCCTGGGGATTCGGCTTCAAGAACCACCCCGGTATCACAAAAATACAGATTGACTCCATTCTGCGTTATGTCGGATATGATAAAATCGCCATCCAGAACCACCGTCTCCACAAGAGGAATCCCGAAATACAGCTGGATTGCAGTGCCATCGCCAAAGGTTTTGCCTGCGATGTCATTGCCCGATACCTCAAAAAGCAGAAAGTAACCAACTTCCTCATCGAGATTGGAGGGGAGATATACGTTCAGGGGCTCAGTCCGTCCCGTCAGGAATGGAACATCGGCATCAGCCAGCCGCAGGAAGACTCCACGGGTATCCTTGCCTCAAAACCCGTTTCCGTCATCAAAATCACAGATACAGGCATGGCGACAAGCGGCAATTACCGCAACTACTACTACAAAAACGGACGGAAGTATGCACATATCATCGACCCGCACACCGGTTACCCCGTACAGCACAGCATTCTCTCCGCCACGGTTATCGCTCCCACCTGCACCGAAGCCGATGCCTACGCCACCGCGTTCATGGTTCTCGGTATGGAAAAGAGCAAGGAAATACTGGAAAGACAAAAGTATCTGAAAGCCTGTCTCATCTACACCGATTCCCGTGGCAGACTTTCCACATGGTTTACCCCCAACCTAAAAGAGAAAATATGATTAACCGAATTTCCATCCACAGCTCCAGCCTTACCCACACGCTGGAACGCATTTGTTCTCTACCCCTGTTCATGGGTATCAGTCGCTCCGACATGGAGGAAATCCTGGGGCATACCCGCCTTGACTTCCAGAAAATCCCCATATACAAAATCATCTGCAACATCAACGAAACGAACAACCACCTCTATTTTCTCTTGGACGGAACTGTAGAGGTCAGCAGGAAATCATACAACAACTCCATCCTCTTCACCGAGACCCTGGAAGCCCCGGCCATCATCGGGGCGGATGTTTTGTTCGGCATCTCACGCTATCATACCCATTGTTACAAGGCAAAGACCAACACCCAGTTCCTGATTGTCGAAAAAAAGGAGATAACTTCCAATTTGTTGAACTACGAGATATTCCGTTTCAATCTGCTCAACCACATCAGTCTGTTGAAGCAGAAACAGGAGAAAATGCTCTACGAGCCATTGCAGAAAGAACTCACGCAGCGTTTCGTTCAGTATTTGAAACACAATTTCCTCTACCCGGCAGGAACGAAACGGCTGAAATGCCGCCAGAAAGACTTGGGCGACGAGCTTCTCACCAATGAGAAAAATGTGTGCAGGATGCTTTCCGCATTGGAGAAACAGGGGCTTGTCAAGACGGGACGCTCACAAATATTCATCCCATCCTTCCAGGCACTCGTCCAGTCCTTGGGATAAAGACATCGGAAAACAAAAGAGCGGAACATGAGTTCCGCTCTTTTTTATAGTACATTGTTTCTTTCCACATAGTCTACAAACGCCTGGTTCACCCGCCGCGCCCCCCCTGGAGTGGGGTAATTCCCTGAGAAATACCAGTCACCCGGATGATCCGGGCAAGCCGTGTGCAAGCCTTCTATTGATTGATACACTATCTTCACT
>CAVEJA010000019.1:0-2373 GCA_963615745.1 Duodenibacillus sp. | reverse complement strand
GATGTACACCGCCCAGTTGGAAAAGAAGGGGACTTTTGTCATCCGTTATCCGCGCGGAAGATGTCAGGACATGGATTGGAGATGTCCTTTCGAGCCAATAGAGACAGGTACTTCCCGTTTACTGAAACAAGGTACGAACATTGCCGTACTCAGTCTTGGACCATTAGGATGCGAGGTACAGAAAGCTATCGGGGAAATAGAGAACGAAAGGACCGGTTATTCTGTCGCCCACTATGACATGCGCTTTGCAAAGCCCCTGGACACAAGGGTTCTTGATTCCATAAAGGACAAGTTTGACAGAATTGTCACGGTTGAGGATGGTGTTAAAAACGGAGGTTTCGGAAGTGCGGTGCTGGAATATCTTTCCAGCAAAGGCTACAAAGGAACTGTCACCATATTGGGACTTCCTGACGAATTTGTGGAGCACGGGGAGATTGACAGACTGTATCAAACAGTTCATTTGGATGTTCCATCCATTAAAAAAGCTCTGTTATGAAGATCATTATAGGAGGCGCGGGGGCTGTCGGCACGCACTTGGCAAAACTCTTCTCGCGAGAACGCCATGACATCGTCATCTTGGACGAGAACCCGGAGAAGTTTGAAAATCTGGTTGCCAACTACGACTTGATGGGAAGGGCTATCTCACCGACCTCAATAGACGGATTGCGTTCTGTGGAGGTGGACAAGGCGGATTTGGTAATCGGGGTAACTCCCAACGAGACTGCGAATCTTACCTGTTGCATGCTCGCCAACAAGATGGGGGCGAAGAAGACCGTGGCACGTGTAAATACGTTGGAATACTTGCAGCCAGAGAACAAAGAGTTCTTCAAAAGCGTGGGTATAGACTCCCTGATTCTGCCCGAGATGATTGCCGCGCAGGAGATAGCGGGGTCTGTGCAGCGGAGTTGGATTCGTCAGCTGTGGGAAGTGGAGAACGGTGCTTTGGTTCTCATGGGAATAAAGGTGAGAGAGAACTGCCAAATCCTGAATATACCTCTGAAAGATTTGGGAAAGAACAACGTTCCGTACCATATTGTTGCCGTCAAAAGGAAAGAGGAGACTCTGATTCCTCATGGAGACGATTGTATTCTCCCTTTTGATCTGGTGTATTTTATGACCACACGGAAATACATCCCCTATATTCGGGAGATTGCCGGGAAGAACAACTACCCGGATGTGAAGAATGTCATCATCATGGGAGGAGGACGCACTGCCGTTTACGCCACCCGCCTGATGCCAAACTACATGCACATAAAAATCATAGAAAAAGACAGACAGCGTTGCAACCAGCTCAACGAGTTGATAGACAAAAAGAATGTGATGGTCTTGCACGGGGACGGAAGAGACATGTCCTTGCTTTCCGAGGAAAATATCGCCCAGGCGGAAGCTTTTGTTGGCTTGACTTCCAGCACAGAGGCAAACATCTTAGGCTGTCTTACCGCCAAAAGAATGAATGTAAGAAAAACCATTGCCATGCTGGAAAACCTGAGTTTTGTGGACATGGCTGAAAGTCTGGATTTGGGAACACTGATAAACAAGCAGGCCATCGCAGCCAGCTACATATACCAAATGATGCTGAAAGCGGATGTCACCAACGTAAAATCACTGATGGTCGCCAACGCCGATGTGGCGGAGTTCAATGTGAAAGAAGGTGCGAAAATAACCAAGAAATTGGTGAAAGACCTGCATCTGCCCATAGGTTGCACCTTGGGCGGACTGGTCAGAAAGAACCAAGGGTATCTGATTAGCGGTATGACACAGATTCAAGAAGGTGACCATGTAGTCGCATTCTGTCTGGAGAGTGATTTGAACAGGCTAAGCTCATATTTCTCCTAAAGCAGACAGATACATTGAATCCGAGGAAAGACATTCAAGAAACACGTTAGGAACAGGATGATTTCATTCAAGACGATAGCAAGATACATTGGAATGTTGGTTGTTTTGGAGGGTATGCTGCTCTTCCTGTGTCTCATTGTAGCTTTCTATTACGGGGAAACGCAAATTAAAAATTTCGGCATCACTTCCGCTGTTGCGATTTTGTCGGGGCTGTTGCTCCGCTATGGCTTCCGCAACAGCCGGAGAATACCCAACCGTCGGGAATCGTACTTCATCGTAGCCATTGTATGGATAGTCTTCTCTTCCATAGGAATGTGTCCTTTCCTCATCAGCGGATATTGTGACTCCGTGGCTACCGCTTTCTTCGAAGCCATGTCCGGGTTTACCACCACGGGAGCTACAGCTTTCAACAACATAGACGAGTTACCTCACAGCCTGCTTTTCTGGCGTAGTTTGTCCCACTGGACCGGTGGATTGGGAATCGTATTCTTTACAATCACCCTTTTGCCAAGCAATTTGCAAGGAGGCACACAACTC
>CAVEJA010000018.1:0-2298 GCA_963615745.1 Duodenibacillus sp. | reverse complement strand
GGATTATGACAGCCCTATGATTTTTCCGTCTTTCACATCGATTTTTTCAGCCGCCGGTTTCTTGGGAAGTCCCGGCATACGCATCATCTTACCGGCAATGGCTACAATGAAATGCGCGCCGCGGTTGATGACAATGTCGCTGATGGTGAAATTGAACCCCTTGGGACAGCCGTACAGGGAGGGATTGTCAGAGAAAGAGTATTGGGTCTTGGCGATGCACACGGGGAAATCCCAATAGAAGCTGTCCGCTTGTACCTTTTCCAGCATCTCGCGGGCGTTGTCTGTATAGGTGATATTGGCGGCGCGATAGATTTTGTTTACTACACTGTCTATCCTTTCCCTGATGGTTTGGACGGGGGCGTTGGCTGTGACCTCCGTAGAATAGATGGCATCTCCTCCCTCGGAACTGAAGGGGTGGCTGTCTATTTCTTCCACTACGGTTCGGGCAAGTTCCTTAGCCCCCTCTCCGCCTTCCAGGAATCCGTTATTTACGACGCACTTTATGCCCAGTTCTTTCTCGCAATGGCCTTTCAGACAGTGGATTTCCTCTTCGGTGTCATTGGCGAAGCGGTTGAATGCGACAAGGATGTTCCTGTTCCACAAACGGAGGTTTCGTACATGCTGATCCAGATTCTCGAATCCTTTGCGCAGCCCTTCGATATTAGGTTCTTTGATTTTGTCCTCGGTCACTCCTCCGTGCATTTTCAGTCCATTGCAGGTGGCAACCAGTACGACAAGGTGCGGAAGAGTGTTCAGTTTGCGGCATTTGATGTCCATAAACTTCTCCGCCCCAAGGTCTGCCCCGAATCCCGCCTCGGTAACGACATAATCCCCAAGGGAAAGTCCCATCTGGGTGGCAAGGACAGAGTTGCATCCATGAGCTATGTTGGCGAAAGGACCTCCGTGGATCAGGGCGGGAGTGTTCTCGGTTGTCTGTACCAGATTCGGTTTGATGGCTTCCAGAAGCAGGGCGACTATGCTTCCTGTGATTCCCAGCTCCTTGCAGAGGAATTCCGAGCCGTCTTCACGATACCCTAAGAGGATATTGTCTATGCGGTTGCGGAGGTCTTCCTCGCTGGTGGAAAGACACAGAATCGCCATGATTTCGGATGCGGGTGTGATATCGAAGCCGGAGGTCTGCGGTATGCCGTTGCTGATACCTCCCAATCCTGTCTCTATGGTACGCAGACTGCGGTCGTTGATGTCCAGAACACGTCTCCAGAGTACTTTTTTCAAAGGCGCGGTCTCTTTTCTCCGCTGATAAAAATAATTGTCCAGCAGGGCGGAGATCATGTTGTGGGCGGAAGTTATCGCATGGAAGTCGCCTGTGAAATGGAGGTTGATTTTATCCATGGGCAGAACTTGGGCGTAGCCGCCGCCGCAAGCTCCGCCTTTCATGCCGAAACAGGGTCCCAGGGAAGGCTCGCGCAGGACTGCGATGGCCTTTTTGCCGATTTTGTTCAATCCCAACGCCAGTCCTATGCTTACGGTCGTCTTTCCGATGCCCGCTTTTGTGGGACTGATGGATGTCACCAGGATGAGTTTCGATTTCCCGGCTTGCTCTTTGTCTATATATTTCAGCGGAATCTTGGCGGCGTATCTTCCGTAAGGTTCCAGGTCTTCTTTTCGGATGCCGATTTGGGCGGCGATGTCCTCAATGGGTTTCAGGTGACAACGGTTGGCGATTTCAAAGTCTGCAAGCATAGCGTTTGGGAATAAGGTTGGCGAAAGGATGGATAACGAATAATGCGAACTGCACGAAGATGAAACCCGTTCCGAATCGTGGAGGTGCGGCTATCCTTTGCAAAGATAGACAAATGGGAGGGAAACGGGGAGACTGTTGTGCGGGAAAACATCATGTACGTTTGCTTTTCTCTGTTTTTTCGTGGAATCCCCCGAGTGTTATTTCCGATTGTATTATCTTTGTATGATGATTTCTGGAAAGGAAACAGGGATGAGGGCTACAATGTATATATGTATGGTCTTGGGGCTGTTGCCTGTCTTTATGGCTTCATGCTCGGGTGAGGATCGGTCGGACGAGCAGCCCAGATTGCCCTCCGGGGTGACGCTGGTGGCGGATGCGCAGGGAGATTCCTGTGTGTTGCGCGGGCATGTGGCGGAGTCTTATTACAGCTCTTTGACGAAATGCGGTTTTGACTGGGGAAACGACACGCTTTCCAATACGGTATCCAAAGATGGCGCATACGATTTTGCCGATACGCTGAGGAATATGGAAAGCGGGAGATACTATGTAGTGGCGTATGCTACCAACTACATAGGGACATCACGGAGCGATAC
>CAVEJA010000017.1:0-4129 GCA_963615745.1 Duodenibacillus sp. | reverse complement strand
TGCTGAAGTTGAGCGGAATGGACTGGCTTTCCAGATTGTCCATGTCTCTCTCCTGCAACTCATAATATGTGCGGGCTATATCTGTATTGAGACTGATGCTTTGAGGAAGCCAGTTCAGACGGAAATCCTGCAGCATCCTCAGCCAGCCCGATTTGTCTTTAATGCTTTGGAACGGTCCCCAAGGCTCGTAGACGGGAGCGTAATCGTAACTGGCATCTACTTTCCAGGTTTCGTTCTTTTCCCACATGGTGGTTTCGCCGGAGCTGTACTGGCTGCTGTGCGCGTAACTGAAGGAGAAATTGGCGGGATCGTAGGGCATGGGGTGGTTTTTTGTGGCGATATCCACCTTGGCGTTGCTGATACTGAAGTTCTTGTTGATGTTTGTCGTGGTGACAATGTTCTTTAACGAGTCTTTCTCTTGCTTTGTGGCAAGAGCGTCGAGCGCGTCTTCCAGAAGCATGTCGCTGTCCAGAGGATCGTATTTGGGCGTTACCTTGTTCTTGGAGTAGGAGTAGTAGATGGGAATGTTCACGTTGGCTTTCTCGGGGAAGAGTTTGCCTACTTGGAAACTGGTAGTAATACCGTATTCATACAAGTCGTCGTTTCTTCTTTCGTTGATTCCCTGTTCCAGTCCGCCGAATCCGCTCGTTTCAATGTGCCCGTTCATGGATATGGTGGCAAGATCCGCCAGCTTTATATCCAGTTTTGCCTTGGCTGCCATACCGCCGTCCTCGGAGTAGTTCTGAAGCCGTAGCTCATTCACCCACACTTCCACGCTCCTGATGTTGCGTGAATTGTTGCGCACACCAATCATCAGGGTCTTGATATTGCCCAGAGAGGGATTCCCCATCACGGTAATCTTGTTGTTTGGCTTGTTGGTGTCGTAGTCTGAAAAGGGAGCACTGTAAGAGGCGTGTCCCAGTCCTTTCTGGATATTGCGCTGTTTTTTAAGCTCGGTAAGGAGAGACAGATCTATATCCAGCATGTTGTCCTCCGGCCAGACGGCTTGGCAGTCTACGGTACTGTATCGGTCGTAGTGTCCGGCAGGGGTTAGTCGGAGAGGTATCTCGTACTCGTAGTAGTTGTTTTTATAGTCGGAGCCGATTCTTACAAACACGCTGGTTTCATAATCTTTGAGACCGAGGTCTCCTGTCAGGGCGTTTGCGTGGGTGAACATCTGGAGATGCTTGTACTGTCGCAAGTCCAGACTGTAGTTCTTGTAGACAGCCCGGCTTTCGTTGGAGGGGAGATTCTTTACGGTAATGTTGAGAGCCTGCTCGTTATTCTCCGTGAGCTGGCTTTGTGTACGGTCTACAACGGGCGAGATGCCTGGAGGCAGCACATAGTTTACGGGAGTTTTTGTGTTGTTTTCCTGAATGTTTACCGCAGCCACATCCAGTGTTCCCTGGGCAGGCTGGCTTGCCAGTCCGTTGAGGGACATATCGTAGTTCCTCCATTCTCCCCTTACCAGCTCCAGCGTTCCGAATCGCAAGGTGACGGGGTTCTCGAAATTGGTGAGGAACATACGCATGAACCTTATGCTTGAGAAGTCGCTGATGTTGCCCTCTTTCCTCCTGTATTCGGACAGGGGTATGCGGAACAAGTACCAGTTCACGGTCTCTTTCTTGGAGTTGCGCAGGGCGACGGTGGCTTTACGGCTGTCTACGATGAATCCCTGTCCCACATTCATGCTGTCTGGGGAGAGTTTTATTCGGTACTCATAATAGTTGTTGTACTCGTTCAAGGTGTAGTCCTTGTTGATGTCTTCGGCATCCGGGATGGTTTTGTAGGCGGTACTGTAACGTTCGGGGGAATCTTCCGATGCGACAGAGTTCCCTTCCGGGTTGTTGATGTGCTTGTAACGATCCATGATAGACACCTTATTCTCGTCAAAGTCCGTCCCTCGGAAATAGTGGTAATCATCCCCTGCGGGGTCTTTGCTGATGGAATCGTAAACAGCGGAGCTTACTTTGCTTTGGATGTTCTCCAGATAAGACTTGTACGTGGAGAAGGTTTGCTCATCGGTACTGCTTAGTCCGTCGTATCCTATATCCTGTCTGGCGCGTGATCCGCTGCTGGTATTGAAGGCGTAGGTTGCCGTACTTTCGGTGGGGATGCGCCCCCAGGCACTCTCTATGTAGCCGGTGGCGGAACCGTCGGTGGGCATACCGCTTTCATAGAACTTGTTCCCGTCTTTCAGAATATCCTCGCTGATGTCTCCTAAGTCCAGATATAGTTCTCCGCTGTAGTCTCCGGGCTGGTTGCGGGTGTAGATGAAAGGATCCATCATCCAGAACTCGATGTATTCGATATTGGCGGTTTCAAAATCCGTTGTCTCCAATGCGCGCATCATACCGCCCCAGTGATACTTTGGATTAAGGAGTTTTCCGTTGGTGTCCAAGTTCGGATTGAGGTTGTAAGGCCCTCTCTCGTCGGGGTAGTAGGAGAGATTCAGAATATTCAATGTGGAAGATTCGCCTACTGTTAGCTCTTTGTTGGGAAACAACTCGGTGCGGTAGACTTCTCTGACATAGTGATTGCTGAGCTGTTCGAGGTCGCTCTTGATGTGGCTTGGGGTCAGAGAGGAGCTTCTGCGCGTAAACAGAGGGTCAATATTGTACCAGCTGAGCAGCGCGCGGTTGTATCCGTATCTTACATCATTGCTTAAGGAGGCTTCATGGAAGAGTTGGGGACAGCTGCTTATCACCCAGTCGGTGGGAGTGCTGATGTCAATGGCACTCTTTGTGTTTTCGAAGTCATCTATATAGGAGGCTCTGCCTTGGCTTTGGCTGTTTGCGCCGGTGATAAGCTTGGCGAACTCGGCTGTAAAGTTGATGGATGAGGGTTGTGTGATGTTGATAAAGGGAATTTTGTCTATGAGATTGGTGAGCCATTGGCTGTTTTGCTTCCATGAAAGGCTGAGCCCGAATATGGTATTGTTCAGCGGCTCGTTTCCCATGGTGACCTTGGAGGTGAGGGACTGCTCGTTCAGGTGCATTAAAGTACCGCCCAGAATAAGGTTTTTGTTGAAGTCATATTCCCAGTTCAGCCCGAGCATGGTCTTGCGATCCAGACTTTCGCCTGTGCTTTCCAGACTGACATTGACCGCTGTCCCCGCATCGATGATGTTCTGGTTGAGGATGGTCACTTCTCCTGTCCCGTAATTCACGCTGTAATCCACGTTCTCGGTCAGCGTAACGCCTCCTGCGGTGACGACAACGCTTCCGCGGGGGACATTGACTGCCCCCAAAGAGATGGTGTTTCCGTTTCCGCTGCCTTTGTATTGTCCGGAAAGAATGAATTTGTTCCTTTCTGTGATTTGCTTGGCGACGATTTTTGTGGAATCGTACAGCTCGTTGTAGACAAACCGGTCGCTGATGGTCTTGTCGCCAATGGCTTGTTCCAGATTCTCTCCGAAAGGTTCTACTGACGGGAGATACACTCTTCCCGTGCTTTTGTCAATGGTATAGCCGTCTACAAAGTCGTAGTAGCCGTTGGGATGGGCGTTGTTGTTATTGTCAAGCCTGTCCATTCCCAACAGTTTCAGGATGGTTGTGCTCTTGTACTTCTCCACGGGGAAGTAGGAAAGGTACACTCCGCTTGTGTCGCTGAGGTATTTTATATCCAGACGGAACTTGGATTTCTCTATGGAGGATGCGCCCAGAGAGTACACATTCTTCATCATGAGATTCCAGTTTGCCATTCTGGGCGTGTTCGTGGCGTTTTTCAGGGATTTCACATAGAGACATTCGGTGTTGTCGGTGCGGTCTGTGGAGAACTCGCCCACCTGATAGGTCTGTCCCATATAGGTGTATTCGTAGGCTACCGCCAATACCTGGTCTGTTTGTAGCGAGCTTTTCAGGGAGATATACCCCAGAGTGCTGTTCAAGGTGTACTCGGAGGAGTTGAGCAGCCGCGCGCTTTCCAGTTTCTCATAGTCTATGCCGCCTGTGAAGTTTCCCAAAGAGCTGAGGGTGGAGTACACCTGGCTGATGGAGCGGGCGGAGGGATAATTGTTGTTGATGGTGGAGTAAAGGGTGTTGGAGCTGTTTCCCGGCTGTGCCTGTCCTGTGCCTGTCCATAAGGAATTGCCGATGTGCGTACCCTCCGCCAAATCCGTAAAGGCTAT
>CAVEJA010000016.1:2163-2982 GCA_963615745.1 Duodenibacillus sp. | reverse complement strand
ATAATAATGTATGGGCATTGAATGCCCGGTATGACGGGAACAAACCCACCATATTGCTGAACTCCCATCATGACACGGTGAAACCCTCCCAGGCATATACCGTAGACCCTTTCACGCCGCTTCACAAAGACGGCAGACTTTACGGTCTGGGAAGTAATGATGCGGGGGCTTCCGTTGTCTCTTTGCTGGTTGCTTTCTGCAATTTCTACGACCGGGAGCTTCCGTTCAACCTTTTGCTGCTTATCGGAGCGGAGGAGGAGGTGATGGGAGAGCATGGAATGCGCTTGATGGTGCCTTATTTTAGAGATGAGGCAAAGGTGCGTATCGACATGGCACTCGTGGGCGAGCCTACGGGATTGGATGCCGCGGTAGGTGAGCGGGGGCTTGTTGTATTGGACTGTTACGCCCACGGCAGACAGGGACACGCTGCCCGGAACGAGGGGGACAACGCCATTTATAAGGCTGTGAGGGATATTGAGTGGCTGCGAGACTTCCGTTGGGAAAAGGAATCCGCCCTGCTGGGGCCTGTCAAGATGACGACCACCCAGATTGAAGCGGGATTCCAGCACAATGTGATACCCGATCTGTGTCATTTTGTAGTGGATATAAGGACTACGGATGCCTATTCCAATGAGGAGATTGTGGCGACGCTCCAGCGGCAGATGGTCTCCGAGGTGAAGCCGCGCTCTACACGGATTCACGCCTCCGCCATAGACGACCAGCACATTCTGGTCAGAACCGCTGTCCGGCTGGGGAGAAAAACCTATGTGTCTCCCACCACTTCGGACATGGCTCTGATGCCTTTCCCCTCTTTGAAGC
>CAVEJA010000016.1:0-2153 GCA_963615745.1 Duodenibacillus sp. | reverse complement strand
ATCAGGAATATATCAACACATTAGCGACGAATTATGAAACTTTGGGATAAGGGATACGAGGAGAATCCGCAGGTGGATGAGTTTACCGTAGGCAACGACCGGCAGCTGGATCTGCGCCTGGCGAAATATGATGTTCTGGGCTCTATGGCGCATATTCGGATGCTGGAGTCCATCGGACTGCTCGAAAAGGCGGAGCTGGATGTCCTGCTGAAAGCGTTGGAGGAGATTCTGAAGACTGCGGAGGACGGCACTTTCGTTATCGAGGACGGCATAGAGGATGTACATTCCCAAGTGGAATATCTGCTCACGCAGAAGTTGGGACCCGTGGGGAAGAAGATTCATTCCGGGCGTTCACGGAACGACCAGGTGCTTGTGGACTTGAAGCTGTTCATGCGTGAGGAATTGCAGCTGATAGCGGGAAAGGTGAGGAATCTTTTCGATGTGTTCCAGACGGCAAGCGAGCGGTATAAGGATGTCCTGATGCCGGGGTATACCCACATGCAGGTGGCTATGCCCTCTTCCTTCGGCTTGTGGTTCGGCGGCTATGCGGAGACTTTGGTGGACGATATGCAGATGCTGGCAGCCGCCTATCGGGTGGCAAACCAGAATCCGTTGGGTTCTGCAGCGGGGTATGGCTCGTCTTTTCCGTTGAACAGACAGATGACTACCGAACTGCTCCATTTCGAGACAATGAACTATAACGTGGTGGCGGCGCAGATGAGCAGGGGAAAAACAGAACGCTCCGCGGCTTATGCCATAGCTTCCGTAGCCTCCACCGTGGGCAAGTTCGCTATGGATGCCTGTCTGTTCATGTGCCAGAACTTCGGTTTTATCTCCCTTCCCGACGAGCTGACCACAGGTTCCAGCATCATGCCCCACAAGAAGAACCCGGATGTCTTTGAGATTATCCGGGGAAAATGCAACCGTTTGCAGTCTGTCCCCAACGAGGTCTCGCTGCTTACCACGAATCTTCCGATGGGCTATCAGCGTGATTTGCAGTTGCTGAAGGACATTATCTTCCCTGCCACCGTGGAGATAAGGAAAAGTATAGATATGTGCGCCTTTATGGTAAAGAACCTGAAGGTGAACAAAGACATCCTTTCAGACGAGAAATACAACTATCTGTTCACCGTAGAGGATGTGAACCGTCTGGTGCTTGGCGGAGTTCCTTTCCGCGATGCCTATAAAACCGTGGGTATGCAGGTGCAGAAAGGGACTTACAAACCTACCCGTGAGGTACACCATACGCACGAGGGGAGCATAGGAAACCTCTGTACGGAGGAGATAAAGAAGAAGATGGAGCAGGCGTATGCCCAGATAAAATAAGGGCGTTAGCCTGAATCCACAAGCAAGGGGAAGCGCATTGGCTTCCCCTTGCTTGTGGTTATGGTTCGTGTTTTACTGTTTTCCTCCGTGAGGATCTCACAAACTTAGTAATAAAATCTGTAAATGGCAACCGTGTTTGTGAAGATAAGGAGAAAGAGAAAGAGGGGAGAGGGTTACTCATCAAAGTTTGATTTTTACTCGTCAAAGTTTGACGAATAGAAAACTCCGTGTTTTCCGACCGCTTTTTCCGCACATTCGCAACGAATTTTGCCGAATTAACAAAGTTTAACCGGGGGGGTAGCTTCTCTCTCCCCGTTTAACTATCTTTGCAATTCGAAAATAATCAACTTGGTAATTAACTTTTAACAACGAGCAAGTATGACAAGAAAGATCTACTTTTTCACAGTAATGACCGCCTTGTTCCTGCTGGCAGCCCCCAATCTTCGGGCGGCGCAATCGGGAAAGTGCGGTGACAACATCACATGGACGCTGGATGATCAGGGCGTGCTGACCATCGAGGGCACGGGAGCGATGAATGACTATTCCGACTCTCCATGGACAAACCTCACCCTCACAAAGGCAGTCATCAAAGACGGGATTACAGGGATTGGAAGCTATGCGTTCTATGAGTGCAGAGGGCTGACAAGCGTGACCATCCCCGCTTCCGTAACGAGCATAGGAGAAGGAGCGTTCGCAACCTGCACAGGACTGGAGAAAATAGAATCCCTGGCGGAGAATCCTCCTACTTGCGGCGATTTTGTCTTCTATGGTGTGGACAAGAACAAATGCGTGCTGACCGTGCCGGGGAAGTCCATTAACGCATACAA
>CAVEJA010000015.1:733-10635 GCA_963615745.1 Duodenibacillus sp. | reverse complement strand
CAGCAAGGTTCAGGGAGACTGGGGCGAGATGATACTATCCAATATCTTGGAAAAATCGGGTCTCCGTGAGGGAGAGGAATATGAGGTTCAGAAGAATTTCAAGTCAGCCGACGGAGCGAATGTCAGACCCGATGTGGTGATTCATTTTCCTGAGGGGAAACATATTGTCATTGATTCCAAAGTGTCTCTAAAGGATTTTACAGACTATATGAATGCGGAAGACACCGCCTCGCAGGAACAGGCGTTAAAAAGGCATTTGCTGTCTGTACGGAATCATATAGACGAGTTGTCCCGCCAGAATTATCCAAAGGATGTGAAAGGCTCTCCTGAATATGTCATCATGTTTATGCCCTCCGAGGCTTCCTATGTCTATGCCATACAGGCGGATGAAAACATCAACAGCTATGCCTGGAGCAGGAAGGTGATTATCGCCTGTCCGAACATCCTGATCATGACCTTGCAGATAGTAAACAATATCTGGCAATCCGCCCGCCAGGCGAGGAATGTGGAGAAAATCATTGCGTCAGCGAATGATTTGTATTACCATTTCGCCCTTTTCACGGAAGTGTTCAGCAAGATAGGACGGGGATTGGACACGCTTCAGAATGACTACGTTGTCGCCAAAAAAAGACTTAGCGAGGGGAGAGGGAATCTCGTACAGCGTTTTGAGAATATGCGCTCGTTAGGTTTGTCGCCCAAAAAGGAGATAGACGACAAGCTGAAAGGGGAATGACAAATGCTGAAAAAAAGGTGTGTTACTTTTCCATCAGCAGCTCCAGCAGGCTGTCATCCCAGTTCCGGGTGTTCTTGGAGGAGTAAATGCCGTTATGGAAAATGGCGAAAGCGAGCTCGTGTCCGTTGGGCGCGTTGCAGTAACCGGCAAGTGTGATAACCCGGCTGACGGTTCCGGTTTTCGCATGTATGTTTCCTTTGAGTGAGGATGCCTTCATGCGTTGTGCCAGCGTGCCGTCCTCGCCACCGATAGGCAGCGATGGATAGAAATGATGGTATATGTGTTTATGCTTGTAGGCGTATCGGAGGAATTTCACAATGAGTTTTGGGGACACGCAGTCATAGACCGACAGTCCGCAGCCGTCGTAGACGCTGTACCAGTCGGGGTCTTCTTTCAATTCGTGACGGATAAAGTCCAGTACGTATTTTGCGGATTCCTTGTATGAGGCGTAGGGGATTTTGTTTAACGCCCCCAATTGGAAAAACAGCGATTCCGCATACTGGTTGTCGCTTTGTTTCAGCATTTGCAATAAGACCTCGTCAATGGTGTGATGTCGTTTGCACAGGGAGGTGGTGTTGTGTTTGGGAACGATGCCTGTCTCATAGGTTTCGGGGTGAACGATGCCGTTGAAATCCAGGGATTCAAAGAATTTTTCCATAAAGGTATCGTCGGAATTGAACAGCAGGGGAGTAAGCGGTTTCTCGTCTTGTTCCCAATTCCACAGCCAGCCAAAACCCAGTTTCGTGGTGTCTTTAATGGAAATGTCGGCAATGATTTTTCCTTGGATGGAATGGATGCCATGGTCTTTCAAGGCATCCATAAAGGCAACCATGTCGCTCCCTCCGAAACAAGGGTCATATCCAGCCAGGATATACAGGTCTCCGTTTAAGGTGGAATCCACTATGTTTCCGCTGTAAAGCAGTTCGGTTTTGTACTTGTACGATCCTCCCAATTTGTGCAGGGCAGTGATGGCGGTAACGGTTTTCATCACAGATGCCGGGCGCATCATCTGAAGGCTGCCGTAATCGAATATGGCGGAATCGGCGGTGAGGTCATAAAAATATATGCCGGTCTGGGCAGTCTTGCAGATATGTGAGTTCTGAATCATGGAATCGGCTCTCAACCGGAAGTTGCCTACCCAGTCCGTTGTTGCGCTGTCCTGTTGTAAACAGTCTGTGGGATAAACCTCTTGTGCGGAAATCGTATTGCGGACGCTGAAAAAGAAAAGGGAAAAAAGGAAGTAGGGGAATATAAAAACGTTTCTCATTCTTAATGCAAGTATAACTTGGAATCATATAAACAGGATGCAAAATTACAAAATATACCATTACCAGAGTATTATGCAATACCATCCTTTTTGTAATTTTGCGTATCAATACGTATAGAGCTATGATACGAAAGTTTGATTATCTGATTATCGGATCAGGAGTGGCAGGGATGTCTTTCGCCTTACAGGTGGCGGATGCCCGGCACAAGGTGGCGTTGATTTGCAAAAGCACCATAGACGAGGCGAATACCGCCAAGGCGCAGGGTGGCGTGGCAGCTGTGACGAATCTGGAAGTGGATAACTTCGACAAGCATATTCAGGACACGATGATAGCGGGTGACTACATCAGTGATATAAAAGCCGTGGAACAGGTGGTGAAAAACGCCCCGGCGGGAATACGCCGCTTGGTTCAGTGGGGAGTGAATTTCGATTGTAAGGAAGACGGTTCTTTCGATTTGCATCGTGAGGGCGGACATTCGGAGTTCCGAATCCTGCACCATGCCGATGATTCCGGCTTTGAGATACAGCGTGGCTTGATAGAGGCGGTCCGCCGCAATCCGTATATAAAGATTTTTGAGGATCATTTCGCAGTTGAAATCATCACGCAGCATCATCTGGGTGTGGAGGTCACGCGCCGTACTCCTGACATAGAATGTTATGGAGCGTATATTTTGGACCCGGATACCAGCAAGGTGGATACTTTCCTTTCCAAGGTCACGTTGCTGGCTACGGGAGGAATCGGGGCGATATATGCGACAACCACCAACCCGAATATTGCGACAGGCGATGGAATAGCCATGGCTTACAGGGCAAAAGCCACGGTTCAGGATATGGAGTTTGTGCAATTCCATCCTACGGCTTTGTTCCATCCGGGAGAAACACACCCCGCCTACCTGATTACGGAGGCGATGAGAGGGTATGGCGGGATACTCCGCCTGCCTAATGGCGAGGAGTTCATGCAGAAATATGACAAGCGTCTGAGCCTGGCACCCCGTGATATAGTCGCCCGTGCCATTGACAAGGAGATGAAAATACATGGATTGGATCATGTGTGCCTGGATGTCACCCACAAAGATCCGGAACAGACCAAGCTGCATTTCCCGAATATATATGCCAAATGCCTGAGCATAGGCATTGACATCACCAAACAGTATATCCCTGTCTGCCCCTCTGCGCATTATTTGTGCGGTGGTATAAAAGTGGATCTTAACGCCGAGAGCAGCATCAAAAGGCTGTATGCCGTGGGAGAATGTTCCTGTACGGGGTTGCATGGGGGCAACAGACTTGCCAGCAACTCGCTTATAGAGGCGGTGGTGTATGCCGATGCGGCGGCGAAACACGCCATGCAGTGTGTGGACGGCTATTCTTTCAACGGTCAAGTCCCGGAATGGAACGATGAAGGCACGATGACCAATGAGGAGAAAGTGCTGATAGCCCAGGATATGCGCGAGGTAGGTCAGATCATGTCCAATTATGTGGGTATCGTGCGCAGCAATTTGCGGCTTCATCGTGCGTGGCAGCGTCTGGATTTGCTCTATGAGGAGACGGAGGAGCTGTTCAAGCGTGTGAAGGCGACCCGTGATATATGTGAGTTGAGGAACGCCATCAATGTGGGATATTTGGTCACGAGACAAGCCATAGAGCGTAAGGAAAGCCGTGGACTGCATTATACGACAGACTATCCCAAGCATGCCTATGACTATAACCACGAGTAGGTGATGCGGATATAGAGGAAACCGGCTCTCCGATTGACCAATCGGAGAGCCGGTTTCCATATAAAAAGATTTTAGGAAAGAGCGGTATCGTTATGGTTCAGGGCTGAACATCGGGTCCCAGGCGGGAAGCATGGTGGGTTTCTGCTTGGCGATGTCCAGAAGATTCTGGGGAATATATTTCTTTTCCACTACCAAGCGGAACACGTATTCGTCAAACCATTTGTCTGTCATGATGATGTGCCCTTTGTAACCGTAGTCCTCGCCCCAGCTGTTTTCCACCATCCATTTGACGGGTTTCCCCTGTTTGTCCAGATCAACCGCCATAAGGGTCATGGCATGGCTCGAGCCGCTGGCGAAAGTCTGGATGCGTTCCTTCTTGTTCATGGTGAATTCCGTTCCCAGGAGGTCCGCATAATTGTAGTTCCCCGCATCTTCAAATCCTTTTTTGGCATCCAGTTCCTTTGCCACATCGCAGGAGAGGTACATCATGGTGCTGTCTTTGATGGACTGAACAGCCATTTTCTTGATTTCCTCCATAGGAACGTTTACGTAAGTCCAGTTTTGTCCGTCGTAAGTGTGGCGATCCAAGTCGATTTGATAGGCTTTATAGAAAGGGCGTGTGGGGTCGTTCATGAACATGACATACCCGTTTTTCAGGTCGTTGCCCACGAATTCCTGGTAAAAACTGACGGGAGTGTATTCTTTGGTGGAGACGGGATTGCCTTTGGCATCCTTCATCGTCCATGTGAATTTCTGCGGGGGAAGACCGAAACAGCGTACCAGGATTTTGTAGATGGTACCCAGCATCTCCTCCTTTTTGGCAGTCAGTTCCTTTTCTTTTGCTCCCTGGGCAGCCATATCCCTCAATCTGAGACCGTATTCCCTCAGTTTGAGACTGACGATTCGGGCATAATCGGATGTGTTGTTGCTGGTGAAAGTCTCCGGCATCACCTCGGAAGGTACAACGCCATACTTGGAGATAATGTCGGAGATACCCGTAAACTGACCTCCGTCGCTGATAGGATTCTTGAACAACCATTCTATCAGGCGGTCGTCCATCGGCTTTTTGGCGTTGTCAATAATGCTTTGAAGGAACAGGTTGCTCTTTTCCAGTTGGTCGTAAAAGAAGCAGTAGTTTTGCGAGAAGCTGAATTTGCCCAGATGATGCCTGGCAATGACTTTGGCTCTCATGACATTCAGCCCGGTAAACAACCAGCATCTGCCTGATTTCAGCTGGTTGGTGATGCCTTTTGACTCCACTTTGTTGGAGAAATAGGTGTCATAGGCGGCGTTGTTGGCACTTGTGGCAAGCGTTTTCAACCCATTGACCGCGACAGCGTTGTTCAAGGCTTTGTCGCTCGGAGAGGAAACGCATTGCGCGCGATACCTGCCGAGCTGCTCTTCCGTGATATTTTTACTTTGTCCGAAAGCCAGTTGGGCGGACAAGGCGGACAGAACCATGATAGGGAAAAAAGTTTTCTTCATATTCGATAAGGATAATATAAATTCAGTGCAAAGCTATCATTTTTTTGTCAAAATGCCATGTTTGTGTGCCTGAATGAGGAACACAAATGGGTTTTCTTTCTTGTTGCAAGCCGAATAAACGCTTAATTTATAATATAAAATGGGCTCTCTTTCCTTATGGACTATGAAAAATGAGTACCTTTGCACGATTAATTTTATTTTTTTATAGATGACTTTTCAAGAACTTGGGTTGAGCGAACCCGTCCTTCGTGCTCTTGATGAAATGGGCTTTGCTTCGCCAATGCCTATCCAGGAGGCGGTAATTCCAAATTTATTAAATAAAACGAACGATCTTGTTGGCTTGGCTCAGACCGGAACAGGAAAGACAGGAGCCTATGGTATTCCGTTGGTACAGAATGTGGATACCAGCAAGAAATATACCCAGGCATTGGTTATCTGTCCTACAAGAGAGCTTTGTCTGCAGATAGCCGGCGACTTGACGGATTTCTCCAAGTATATTACGGGACTGCATATACTGCCTGTATATGGCGGAACAAGCATAGAGCGTCAGGTAAGCGCGTTGAAACGGGGCGTACAGATTATCATCGCCACTCCGGGAAGATTGATTGACCTTTGGAAACGGGGTGTCGCCAAACTGGAACATGTGGAAAGCATTGTTCTGGACGAGGCTGACGAGATGCTGAATATGGGCTTTTCGGAAGACATAGACGCGATATTCTCCGCTGTCCCGGAGCAGCACACCACCCTTCTTTTCTCCGCTACCATGAGCAAGGAGATAGAGAAGATAGCGCAGAAATACCTGCACAACGCCCAGGAAATCGTGATAGGCTCTCGTAATGAGGGCGCGGAGAAAGTGAACCACGAGTATTATCTGGTTCAAGCCAGCGACAAATATGCGGCTTTGAAACGTATTGTGGATTATTATCCGCGCATATACGCCATCATTTTCTGCCGGACAAAGATAGAAACGCAGGAAGTGGCGGACAAACTCATACGGGATGGCTACAATGCGGAGCCTCTTCATGGAGACCTTTCACAGGCACAGCGTGACCTCGCCATGTCAAGATTCCGCCTCCATAACACGCAGCTCCTCATTGCAACAGATGTTGCCGCACGTGGTCTGGATGTGGATGACCTGACCCATGTCATCAATTACGGACTGCCCGACGACTTGGAAAGCTATACCCATCGTAGCGGCCGCACAGGGCGTGCCGGGAAGAAAGGAACGAGTATTTCTATCGTTCATTTGAGAGAGAAAGGGAAAATACGCAATATAGAAAAGGCGATAGGGAAGGAGTTTGTGAAGAAAACCCTGCCTTCTCCCAAGGAGATTTGTGCCAAGCAGCTGTTCAAAGCCATCGATACTCTGGAGAGAACGGATGTGGACGAGGCGGCGATAGAGCCTTTCCTGCCCGAGGTGTTCCACAAATTGGACTGGCTGGACAAGGAGGAAATCATCAAGCGTTTCGTAACCATAGAGTTCGGACGTTTTTTGGAATACTATGCCAATGCGCCCGAAATCGTAGAACCCCAATCTTCCAAGGGGCGTTCCGAAAGAAAGAGCCGCAAGGAAGGTGGAAAGAAAAAGAAACAGGGCGGAAGCGCAAATGGCGTGGCAGAGGAAGGATATGCCCGTTACTTTATTCCATTAGGCAAGCGCGACCATCTGTATCCCCGCGAGCTGCTCAATATCCTGAACAAATTCTCAGACCGTCCTATTGATGTGGGACGCATAGATCTGATGTCCAGCTTCGCTTTCTTCGAGGTGCCAGAGGAGCAATCCTCCTTGTTGGAAAGGGCGATGGACGGAGTGGTCGTCAATGGCCGCCAAGTCCATGTGGAAAGAGCCAATGCCGTAGAAGGCGGTGCGGGCGATTCCTCCAGAAGAAGAGGGGAGAAAAAGCGTGGTCACAGAGCCAAGGCTGATTCCAAACCGGGCAGACCTTATCGCAAAAACAGGCGTTCATGAGAAAATCCGGGGTTCTTCTCTTACTGGCATTCGCAATTGTCTGTACCGGACGGGCGCAGAACCTGGTGTTCCATGCAGGCGGAGGACTGACATCCCATTACGGGGGGTCGTCCCGAAACATCGGCGCGTTGAAGCTGGGCGTTAGTCTGGAGTTCGAGATGAGCCAGAAACTGACCGTCGAGCCGGGACTGCTGTACTTTGCCAAAGGATGGAAAGACCCCAATAGGACTGTATTTGTTTATGACGAGGACGGAAATCCGATAGTGGACGAGGCGGGGAATCCGCGCACGGCGGTGATGGGAGTGACCAGCAAGACGAACTATATGGTTCTCCCGGTGCTCTTCAATTATTATTTCCCCCTGTCCTTACCTCATTATATATACCTTTCGGCAGGTCCGTATGTGGCTTATGGCGTGGGAGGGAAGTCCCGCGTCAGTGGCGATACAAGCCAGTCTGGCTCAAAAAGGTTCTTCTATGACCAGAATACCTTTAGCGAAAGCGGCATGAACCGCTTCGATGCGGGTGTTGTTGTAGGCGTGGGGTACGAGTTCAACCGCATGATCAATGCCGGGATAGAGGGGAATTTCGGTTTGGCTGATGTGAACAAGGCAGGGAGAAAGAATGTCTCGCTGATGCTTACGTTAGGTTACCGCATACCTTTTGGAAAGAAATAGAGAGGCATACCGCCGATAGCCTATAAGAAACAGGAAGGAAGCAATGGTCCCGGACTATTGCTTCTTTTTTTGGGAACGCATATTCCGGGGGTGGTGTTCCATGATTTCCTCTCTGAGTCTCTGCCTGTCGATATGGGTATAGATGGAGGTGGTTTCTATGCTCTCGTGTCCTAACATGGCTTGGATGGCTCTCAGGTTCGCCCCGCCCTCCAGCAGATGGGTGGCGAAAGAGTGGCGCAGCGTATGCGGACTGATGTTTTTCTCTATTCCGGCTTGGGATGCCAGTTCCTTTATCAGGTGAAAGATCATGATTCTGCCGATATTGCGGACACCCCGCTTTACCGTGATGAAAACATAGTCCTGGTATGGCGAGGGAATGTCCCATGTATTCCTGTCCTGGAAATAGTAATACAGACATTCTTTTGCCCGATGGGAAATCGGTATCAGCCGTTCCTTACCTCCTTTCCCTATCACTTGTATGAATCCTTCCTCCAGATAGAGGTTGGAAAGCTTCAGATGGCATAGCTCGCTGACACGAAGCCCGCACCCATACAGGGTTTCGATGATGGCGAGGTTTCGGTGTCCCTCCTTCTTGCTTAGGTCTATGCAAGCCTCCATGCGGTCTATCTCCTCCACGGAAAGTATATCAGGAAGCGTTTGCCCGGTCTTAGGCCCGGTAATCAGCTCGGACGGATCGGTGTCGATGACATTCTCCAGCAGCAGATACTTGAAAAAGCACCGTACTCCGCTCAATATGCGGGCTTGGGAACGGGCGTCCACACCGATGTTGTGCAGATCCGAGGCGAAAGCATGCAGCTGCTGCAAGGTCATATCCTTGGGGTTTATATTCAGGGATACGCAGTATTTGAACAGTTTTTCCAAGTCCCTGATATAGGCATCTACGGTATTGGAGGAATACGATTTCTCCAACTGAAGATACGTTTTGTACTGATGGCATAAACGTTTCAGTTCTTTTTCAGATACCGTTTGAGAGGATACAGACATGGGTGACAAACCTTTATTCCTTGCTTATGCGCCTTTTTAAGGATAAAAATACATAACTTTGCGTGCATACAAAAGTAATAAAAACGATAGAAGTATGGCAAAAATCCAGATTATCAATGGGCCGAATTTGAATTTGCTGGGTGTTCGCGAACCCGGTATATATGGAAACAGCTCTTTCGAGAGCTATTTGAAAGAGCTTGAAAAGAGGTATCCGGATGTGGAGATAGAATATTTCCAAAGCAATGTGGAGGGTTTTTTAATAGACAAGTTGCAGGAAGTGGGGTTCTCGTATGATGGAATCATTCTGAACGCAGGCGCATATACCCACACCTCCGTCGCCTTGCAGGATGCCATACGCTCGTTGAAGACCCCTGTTGTGGAGGTTCATATTTCCAATGTGTTCCAGCGGGAGGAGTTCCGCCACCACTCCTATCTGTCTCCGGCTTGCAAGGGAGTGATATGCGGCTTTGGAATGGATTCCTATCGTTTGGCTTTGGAGGCATTGCTGGCAAGATAAACAGGCGGAAGTGAAAGAGACGGAACTGATAGACGACTATATCCGTGCCCATATAGACGGGGAACATCCCTATCTTCACAAGATATACCGGGACAGCAACCTCTATCTTGTGCACGGCCACATGATTTCCGGGCATATCCAGGGGACGCTGTTGAGGATGCTGGTTTCCTTGTTGAAGCCGCGCCGTATTCTGGAGATAGGGACTTATACGGGCTATGCCACGCTCTGTATGGCATCCGCTTTGGAGGAGAAAGCGTCCATTCTGACTTATGAGATCAACGACGAGATGGAGGATTTCACCCGTCCGCGCATCGAGAATTCCCCTTGGGCGGACAAGATAGACTTCCGGATAGGGGATGTGCTGGGAGAGCTTTCCAATCCGTCCGCAGAGGAGAAGGCGGAGATGTTCGACTTCGTTTTCCTGGACGGCAACAAAAGGCAATACGTGGAGTACTATCAGGCGGTGATACCACGGCTTTCCGCCGGTGGGCTGATTGTTGCCGACAATACTTTGTGGGACGGTCATGTGATAGACCC
>CAVEJA010000015.1:0-723 GCA_963615745.1 Duodenibacillus sp. | reverse complement strand
GAATAAGGGATTTCAACGATATGGTGGCAAAGGACGGGCGTGTGGAGAAGGTCATCTTGCCTTTGCGTGACGGTTTGACCCTGATACGGAAGAAATAAAACCGCCTTATTCCATTTCTTTCCCGTACTTCATCTTGGCATCGACAAGGATTTTTCGGAGAACGGCAGGGTCGTCCTTAGGGCAGATGACGAGGATATTGTCGTTTTCGCTGACGAGATAGTTCTCCAGCCCTTTGACAAAGACTTTCTTGTCTTGGGGAACATTGATGACATTGTTACGGCTTTCATACAGCTCTACTGCGGAACCCAGCAGGACATTTCCCTCCTTGTCCTTCTGGAAGATATTGTACAGGCTGTTCCAGTTCCCTATGTCCGCCCAGCCGAAAGAGCAAACCTTCACATAAACGTTCTGGCAATGTTCCAGAATAAACATATCCAGCAACTGGAACAGCGTGCTGGAATACCGCTCCTCTATATAACGGACAAAGTCCGCCTTGCTCATGCCGTTGTCGATATTCGTGACAAGGTCTTTAAAACCGGAGTGCTGTTTCCCGTAAGTGTCCAGATAGTTCTTTGCGTTAAAGATAAAGAGCCCGGTGCTCCAATAGAATTCTCCGCTTTCAAAGAATATCCTGGCAAAGTCGGAGTTGGGCTTCTCGGTGAAACTCTTGATTTTTGAGAAGTCGCCAACGTGTTCCTCGCCTGCCTGTATATAGCCGTATGC
>CAVEJA010000014.1:0-4404 GCA_963615745.1 Duodenibacillus sp. | reverse complement strand
CCCCACATTGGAGATAGACGGAGAATTGCAGGTGGATGCGGCTTTAGACCCTGTCGTTGCCAAGAAAAAAGCCCCCGAAAGCACTATCGCCGGTCATGCGAATGTGCTGATTGTCCCTAATCTGGAGGTGGGTAATATCGGGTATAAGCTGGTGCAGCGATTGGGCAGTGCGCAGGCGATAGGCCCTATTCTTCAAGGCATAGCCCGCCCGGTCAATGATTTAAGCCGCGGATGCTCCGTGGATGATATATATAAGATGGTGGCTATTACGGCAAATCAGGCTATGGATGCCAAGTAAATGCCTATACATCCTCTTACACACGAATAAAAGACACTATAAACACGCTATTTTATGAAAATTCTCGTATTGAACTGCGGTAGCTCGTCCATCAAGTACAAACTCTACGATATGGATGACAACTCGGTTCTTTCGGCAGGCAATATCGTCCGTATAGGATTGCCGAGAGCGCATCTCAAGCTGAAAGTTCCTTTTGAAAGGAAAGTATATCATGATATTCCCAATCATGAGGTGGGGCTGGAACTCCTCTTCCGTTTGCTGACAGACAAGGATCTGGGTTCTATCAATTCTTTGGATGAGATTGATGCCGTCGGTCATCGCATTGTGCATGGTGGAAAATTCACGCAAAGTGTGGAGTTTACTCCTGCGGTTCTTCGGGAATGGAAGAAGTACAGCGATTTGGCACCGCTTCATAACCCCGCCAGCTTGTTGGGAATCGAGGCTATTTCCAAGAAACTTCCTTTCCTTCCGCAGGTGGGGGTCTTTGACACCTCTTTCCATCAGACGATGCCGGAGCATGCATATATGTATGCCATTCCTCGCAAATACTATCAGAAATATGGCATTCGCCGCTATGGTTTCCACGGAACTTCGCATAGATACGTGTTGAAACGCGCGGCGGAATATCTGGGATTCAATCCTGAGGAGAAGAAAGTCATCTCCTGCCATATAGGAAACGGAGCTTCTTTGGCAGCCATAAAGTATGGGAAGTGTGTCGATACCTCTATGGGGCTGACCCCGTTGGAGGGATTGATCATGGGAACTCGCTCGGGAGACATCGACCCCTCCGTCATATTATATATTATGGATAAGGAGAAGATGAGCGTCAGAGAGGCTTCCAATCTGTTGAATAAGGAAAGCGGTATGTTGGCATTGAGCGGTGTGTCTTCGGATATGGCGGAAGTCGCCAAGGCTGAGGCGGAAGGAAACAGGCGTGCCCGTGTGGCAAACAGGATGTACAACTACCGTATAAAAAAATATATCTCTGCCTATATGGGGCTGTTGGGCGGTGCAGACTATATACTCTTCACAGCCGGTGTGGGCGAACACCAGTGGGAGATGCGCCAGCGCAGTACTGAGGGATTGGAATTCATGGGTATAAAGATAGACGACGGGAAGAACAAGGCGGCGTTTGGTGAGGAGGCGGTTATCTCCGCCCCGGACAGCAAGGTGACCGTTGCCGTTATTCCTACGGACGAGGAACTTCTGGTTGCTCAAGATACGTTTGAGGTCATATCTTCCCGCTGAGTTGGAAACTTGTATCAGAACAGCAGATGGTCGGTTTGCCGGAAACTTCGGCAAAGTTAGTGCGCTGACCGTTTTTCAAAAAACAAATTTCATCAAAACCCAAGCCGTTGGCAGGATCAGGTATGCACTAATCTGATTCCTCCGACGGCTGAATTACACGATTGTTTTATATGGATAATTCTTTTTTTAGCCGTTTCACTCCCAAAGAACCCAAGTTCTTCCCCTTGTTGAAACAGATGTCCGAGGTTCTCACTTCCTCCGCGCAGTTGCTTGTGGAGAGCATGGGCTATGATACTGCGGAGGAGCGTCAGTCTTATTACCGTAGGATAAAGGAGCTGGAGCGTGATGGTGACAAGCTCACCCACCGTATTTTCGATGAGCTGGGTACGACTTTCATCACTCCTTTCGACCGTGAGGATATCCATGCGCTGGCATCACACATGGACGATGTGATAGATGGAATAAACAGTTGCGCCAAGCGTATAGCCATTTATAACCCCCGTCCCATCGGAGAGAGCGGCAGGGAGTTGGGCGGCTTTATCGTGGAAGAGGCGGTCTGCATCGGAAAGGCGATGGATGAGCTTGAGGGATTCCGTAAGAATCCGTCTTCTCTGCGTGAACACTGCTCCCGGCTGCACGATATCGAGAACCAGGCGGATGATGTTTACGAGCTTTTCATACGGAAACTCTTCGAGGAGGAGAAAGACAGTATCGAGCTTATCAAGATAAAGGAGATAATGCAGGAACTCGAAAAGACGACCGACTCGGCGGAAGAGGTAGGGAAGGTGTTGAAGACACTCATTGTAAAGTACGCTTAAAACGCGGCGAAGTATGGAACTGTTGGTCATTATCATCATTCTCGCGCTGGTATTCGATTATATTAACGGCTTTCACGATGCTGCCAACTCGATTGCTACCATCGTGTCTACCCGTGTGCTTACGCCTTTCCTTGCCGTGTTGTGGGCGACGTTCTTCAACTTTGTCGCCTTCTTCATCGCAAAATATCTGATTGGCGGGTTCGGGATTGCCAACACGGTCTCCAAGACGGTGGCGGAGCCTTACATCACTTTGCCGATTATCCTTGCGGGAGTTATCGCTGCGATTGTATGGAATCTGATTACGTGGTGGAAAGGGATTCCCTCCTCTTCTTCTCATACGCTGATTGGCGGATTTGCGGGGGCTGCCATCATGTGCCACGGCTTTCAGTCCATCCAGCTTGAGATTATCCTCAAGATAGTGGCGTTTATCTTTCTTGCTCCTTTGATTGGCATGGTCATCGCTTTCGGCTTTACCTTGCTGGTGCTTCATGCCTGCAAGCGTGTGCATCCCCATAAGGCTGAGTGCTGGTTCAAGCGTTTGCAGCTTGTATCGTCCGCCATGTTCAGTATAGGGCACGGATTGAACGACTCCCAAAAGGTGATGGGAATCATCGCTGCGGCGTTGATAGCCTCCCATTCTCTGGGCTTGGGTGCGGGAATCGACAGCATTGCCGACTTGCCGGACTGGGTGGCGTTCTCCTGTTTCACCGCCATTTCACTCGGAACGATGTCCGGGGGATGGAAGATAGTGAAGACGATGGGGACAAGAATCACCAAGGTAACTCCGTTGGAGGGTGTGGTCGCCGAAACGGCGGGAGCGTTTACTCTCTATCTTACCGAGTGGCTCAAGATTCCTGTCAGCACAACGCATACCATTACCGGGGCGATTATAGGAGTAGGGGCTACCAAGCGTCTTTCGGCTGTACGCTGGGGTGTTACCCGGAGTTTGCTGACCGCATGGGTTCTGACCATTCCTGTCAGTGCGCTGCTGGCGGCGGGAATATATCTGCTTGTCTCTGTTTTCTGTGCCGTGTGAGCATAGAATAAGTAGGAAAGTTATCATCCCGACCCCGTTTCTGGTGTCGGGATTTTGTTTTTATGGGCTTTCGGGGGCGGTAACCATAACAAAAGCTATCAGTCTTTCAGACATCCGATGGAAAATGGCTTTTATTCTGAATATCAAGTGTTTCTCTTGTAAATTCAGTAATTTGTGAGGGATTTATTCAGTAATTTGTAGGCGGTTTATTCAGTAATTTGTGACTTTTCTTGCGCTTCCGTCACTGTGGAATCCCAAGATTTTATACGTGTATACATGTGTGGTTATTGCCAGCGGGGTTCTGATTCCCATCTTTTAGGGAAGCCCATGGGACGAAGATCAATCTCTGGGAAAGCATTAAAGAGACTTTTCATCTTGGGAAGCATATCATTGTTTGGAGAAATAATGTCAAGAAAATACTTGATGATGCGCATTGATGTGGGAAAGATAATGTTGAATCTTTTTCTCATCGGCAATCTTCATACCTCCTGCTTCGAGTATTTTCCCCATCTCTGCGGTCTGCCCTTTCCTATCTCTGCGGTTTAGCCCTCCTAACTCCGCAGTTTAGGGGATGAAAACAGGGCTTTTTCGAGGCGTAAACCGCAGAGTGGGAAAAGCAGTTATATATAACGGGAGAGAAGGCACAGGGGACACGATGATTCGTGTCCCCTGTGGAAAGATGTTCAAGTCCCTGTCCAGACGGCTTTCCGTGCGCTTCCATTACGGTGGCAACCCGTCCGTATCAAGCAGAGACACCGCCATGAATCATGGCGGTGTCTTCGCTACGGGCATCCTTGGGATGCGTTTTCCTTTATGTATCTAAGTCTGCCGTTTATCTGGTGACCTTGACTTTGAGTGTCTTGCCGGCTGCTTTGACAATGTATATGCCTGCAGACGGTACGCTGACGGTCTTGCTTGCGCCACGGTAAACCAGTGCTCCGCTGGTGCTGTACACTTCCACCACGGCATTGTCCGCAACTCCCGTCACGGTGATTTCCCCGTTC
>CAVEJA010000013.1:0-2004 GCA_963615745.1 Duodenibacillus sp. | reverse complement strand
GTCCGCGGCTCTGGTCTTTCTCGTATCTCAAACCACCTTGCAGATCCAACACATCCTTGATGAGATGTAGCGTGAGGAAGGTTTGCCAAGTCCATTCGTCGTATTTCCTTTGATTTTCGGGCTTCCATATATAGAGGTAATTTCCGTCTTCCTGCACCTGTGGGAAAATGCTGTTCATCGTGGCGGAGGGCATGTGCCTGTACCTTCCCTCCGTATAAATGTTTACCAGAGGAATGTTCCAGGAGATGCGGAGGGCGTTGTCGTATACGTTGTATGGCTTGAGGCTTGCGTTTCCGTCTTGTGCGGCAAGCGTGCTGCTTTGTTTCCTGATCTCACTGAGGGAGGCGAGGGAAGGTATTTGCGGTTGGATGCGGCTGGTGTATCTGATGTTGATGTTTTTGATGGCGTTTGTGGAGATGGTGGCTTGGGGTCTGAATGTCCATTTATGGAAGCCGTCCTGATCCTGTTCTATGGAAATGTAGTTGGCTCCTGCGCCCAGTTGGTAGTTGAGGATACCGAGCTGCCCTTGCAGCTGGGCGAAAGCGTAAAGGTTATTGGAGTTCAACACGGTGTTTGTGTTGTTGATTCCGCCCGTGTACTTGTTGTCAGTCCTGCTCACATTGTAGTTGAAGCCACCTGATAATGACGCTTTTTTCCGAAGCTCTTTGGTGTAGATAGCCTCGGAAATAAGGGAGTATTTCTTTCCGTCGGTCTGGTAGCTGTAATCGTGCAGCGCATTGCCTGCTATGGTCTTGTCTAAAGATTCGTTGAAAAGGTACTCTCTCTGGCGGTATTTGTAGTCGGTGCCGATGTATGTGCCTACCGCATTGAAAGCCAATGTCTGTTTGTGGGGAAGGTTGATCGAATAATACAGGTCAAGCGAGGGGGAACGCCCGTTGTCAGAGTTCCGGTTGTATTGCAGCAGATCGTCCTTTCCCGTCTCCTCTACCTTCTGTATGCTCCCACTGTATGGGGCGTTGGACCATCCGAGTCTGAGACGGACATTGAACGTGTATTTGTCCGGCTCGGCAAGATTGTAGCCCAGACGGAGGTTATGGTCATTGTACGCCATGGTGTTGTTGTACCCGATGTAGTTGATGTGCCGCTCTGTTCCGTCTGGCCGAAGGAATATGGAGTGGTCGTCGCTGTGCTGCTTGTCGTAATCACGGTAATTGAGATTGTAAGCCAGGCTGAACTCGGATTTCTTGTGGTTGTATTTGAAATAGGCGGATGAGTTGTTGAAGCCTGTTGTGAAGGCTTGCATGGTCGAGATTCCGCCGACATAACCTGCGTATCGCCGTTTCACGATGTAGTTGATTACCGCTGCCAGACCGTCCTCGTTGTATCTCACTCCGGGATTGTCTATATATTCCACACGCAGAACCTCGTCCGGCTGCAAGGAAAGGATGTCCTCTTTCTCAGCTTTGACGTCATTTATCCTGATCTGCACGCTTCCTTCGGTAGAGGAGATGCTCTGGTTCACCTCGTCGACTCTGATAGAGGGAAGCATCATTTTCTTCAACAAGTCATATCCGTTGGTGGATTGTTTGATGATAGCCTGTGTGGGGAATACAATCTGTCGGTCGGTCTTGTTGATGATTCTGGCTCCGGATACGGTTACTTCTTTCAAAGTCAATACGGAATCTCTCCTCTCTTCCTTGGCTGGCAGGGTGTTTCCCTGGACGCTCTCTTGGGCGGAGATGTTGAGGGAGAGCAGAAAAAGCAGTAATAATGTGGTTCTTCTCATTTTCATTTCTTCTTTTCGGGCTACAAAGTTAGGAATAAAAAAAATCCCCCCCCCCAAGAAAAAAGGCATTATTTTAATGATTTAGAGTTGTGAATTTGTCTTTTCCTGAAAATGGTTGTCAGATAAAGGTCGATTAAGTTGTCATTTTACTGTTTCTGTTGTCAAAGGTAGTATTTTTAGTTGTCACTGGCAAGGTGGACGGGCTGTTCCTGCCGCTGCGGTGGCTGGAACAGCCTGGCGCACCCGGGATTTTCAGC
>CAVEJA010000012.1:3463-6999 GCA_963615745.1 Duodenibacillus sp. | reverse complement strand
CCTATAAAGCCTGCGAGCTGACCAGACTTTTCATCAAGGCTGGTGCGGAAGTACAAATCGTCATTACGCCCGCAGGAAAAGAATTCATCACCCCCATTACCTTATCCGCCCTTTCCCAACATCCCGTTATCAGCGATTTCTTCTCCCAGAAAGACGGCACGTGGCATAGCCATGTGAGCCTCGGACTTTGGGCGGACGCTATGGTCATAGCCCCCGCCACCGCATCAACCATAGGAAAAATGGCTTCCGGGGTAGCCGACAATATGCTTGTCACGACCTATCTCGCCATGAAAGCACCCGTATTCGTGGCTCCCGCCATGGACAGGGATATGTTCGCCCATCCTTCCACCCAGAGAAATCTGGATATTCTGCGAAGTTGGGGCAATACCATTATCGAACCCACAGAGGGATTTCTGGCAAGCAAGCTGGTCGGAAAAGGACGCATGGAAGAGCCGGAAAAGATATTCCGTACCGTGGAAGCCGCTATCAGCCCCGCTACAACAGCACTATCCGGCAAGAAAATACTGATTACGGCAGGACCGACCTACGAGAAGATAGACCCGGTACGCTTTATCGGCAACTACTCCAGCGGAAAAATGGGATATGCCTTGGCTGAAGAATGTGCGTCGCGCGGGGCGGAAGTCAAACTGGTCAGCGGGCCTACGCATCTCCAACCCTCGCATCCCAACATAGACTGCATCCGAATAGAGAGCGCAAGCGAGATGTTCGAAGCATGCAAAAGCCTTTTTCCGCAAAGCGATGCCGCCATATTGTGCGCCGCCGTGGCTGATTTCACGCCCGGCACAACCGCAGACAATAAAATCAAACGCGGGAAAGAAAATCTGGTTCTTGAACTGAAACCCACCCAAGACATTGCCGCCAGTTTGGGAAAAATCAAAAAAGAAAATCAGAAACTGGTCGGTTTCGCCCTGGAAACCAGCAGCGAGGAGACCAACGCCTTGCACAAACTCACCAAGAAAAATCTGGATTTCATTGTCCTCAACTCCCTTCGTGACCAAGGAGCGGGCTTTATGCACGACACCAACAAGGTCACCATCCTTACCTCTAAAGATAAGCTGGAATTTCCATTAAAGGAGAAAACAGCAGTTGCTAAAGATATCATTGATTACTTATGCGACACTTACAAAAGGTAATCCCGCTTGCATTTACCGTTCTCATCACCGTATTCGCATGCCGCAACAGCCACGCCCAGGAACTGAACGCCGCAGTTGAACTGAACACGCAGAAGATTGAGGGCACGAACAAGAGTGTCTTCGACAATCTCAAAACCACACTGACAAGTTTCATCAACGAACGGCAGTGGACTGAATACACCTATCAGGACAAGGAAAAAATCAGGTGCTCGTTCAACATCATAGTAAACAAATACACTGAAAGCAATGGAATGTTCGAATGTGAATGCTATATCCAATGCACTCGTCCTGTGTTCAACACGGCATACACTTCCACGACTTTGCAGATTCACGACAAGAAATTCAACTTCCGTTTCCAGGAATTCGACCAGCTGAATTACGACGACGAGCATATCACCAACAGCCTCACGGCACTCGTCGCATACTATTGTTACCTCATCATCGCCACAGATATGGACACAATGTCCCCCATGGGAGGGACGGAATACCTGCAAAAGGCAATGAACATCGTCAATAACGCCCAAAGCCTAGATGCCACAGGATGGAAAGCTTTTGAGGATGCCACCAATCGTTTCGGCATCATCAACGACTGGGTTTCCGAGGCAATGAACCCCTTGAGACAGCTGCAATATGACTATCATCGGAAGGGTTTGGATATGATGGCGGAAAAACAGGACGAGGCAAGGAAAGCAATTACCGCCTCCATCCTGACCAATCTGAAAGCGGCAAACGGCAACAAGCCACTCAGCAAGCTCCCTCTTTTATGGACAGAAACCAAGAGAGACGAACTGGTAGGCATATACAAAGGCCAAGGCTCGCAGAGCGAGAAGCAGGACATCTACAATCTACTGGTCAAACTAAATGCCGCCCAAAGCTCCTATTGGAAGGAATTGCAGAAATAGAGATCCATGTTATCACATCTATATATCAAGAATTACGCCTTAATTGAAAGTCTGGACATTGACTTTCACAAAGGTTTTTCCGTCATTACCGGTGAGACTGGAGCTGGAAAAAGCATCATTCTCGGTGCGCTGAGCCTGCTTTTGGGAGAGAGGGCGGACACAAAAGCCATCAAATCCGGCGCCAACCGCTGTATCATAGAAGCGACTTACGACATCTCATCCCTCCACTTTAAGGATTTCTTTGACGAGAACAATATCGAGTACGACCCCGACGAGTGCATCATACGCCGCGAACTGTCCAACACGGGAAAGAGCAGAGCTTTCATTAATGACACGCCTGTCGCCATCTCTGTACTCAAAATATTAGGAAACCAGTTGGTGGACATTCACTCCCAACACCAGAATCTGCTCCTGAACGACAGGAAATTCCAGTTGAAAGTTCTCGACTCCGTAGCAGGAAACTCCTCCATCCGACAAGAATACTCCCTTGCATACCATTCTTTCAAAGAGGCGTGTGACAAGCTGGAGGACTTCGAAAACAATCTGCAAGGCAGAAAAAACAACAACGATTACCTCCTCTACCAACTTCAGGAAATCGACAACGCCAAACTGGTAGACGGAGAACAGGAGGAACTGGAAGCCGAAGAAAAGATACAGGACAACGCCGAAAGCATCAAGGAAGCCCTGTTTCGCTCCAACCAACTTCTTGGCGAGGGGGAAAACAACATCCTCTCCCATCTCCATGAGTGCATCCGCCACATGGAATCTCTGGCATCCACCTACCCTCAAGCGCAGCCCCTGACAGAAAGACTGGACAGCTGCGCAATAGAACTGGACGACATACAGAGTGAGATTGCCGACAATCTGGACAGAATCAGCTTCGACCCGGAACGGCAAAACTACATTCACGACCGTCTGAACCTCATCTACACGCTTGAAAACAAGTATCACAAAGAAAATATAGAGGAGCTGCTGTCCTTCGCCGAAGGTATCAGGAGTGAGATACAGCTGTTTGAAGACAGCGACGAAACCCTGAAACAGTTGAGAAAGGAACGGCAGCAACTCCTATCACGGGCATCATCCCTTGCCAAGACCCTGTCCCAAACCCGGCAGAGCGTTGTCCGGCAGATTCAGGACAATATCTGCGACAGACTGCTTTCCCTCGGGATGCCCAATATCAGGTTTGAAATCTGCATAAAACCACAGGAAAACCTCACTCCAACCGGTATGGATGCGGTGACATTCCTGTTCAGCGCGAACAAAGACACGCCCTTACAAGACCTGTCCCTCACGGGATCGGGAGGTGAAATCGCCCGTGTCATGCTCTCACTAAAAGCCTTGCTGTCCCAAGGAGAGAAGATGCAGACACTCATTTTCGACGAGATAGACACAGGCGTTTCCGGCCGCATCGCCGAAAAGATGGCATTCACCATGAAAGACATCAGCAACGACGGAAACCAAGTCATCAGCATCACACATC
>CAVEJA010000012.1:0-3453 GCA_963615745.1 Duodenibacillus sp. | reverse complement strand
ACATCTCCCCCAAATAGCAGCCAAGGGAGATTACCACTATCTTGTGTACAAAGAGGACAGCCAAGATGCCACACTCTCCCACATCAAACTGCTTGACAAACAGGAACGAATCAACGAAATCGCACATATGCTCAGCGGATCAAAGATTACTGAAGCCGCCATCAGCAACGCACAGAACCTCATAAATAACTAAACATGGACATGAAACTGAAGAAAACAACCTTTTTACTACTATTCCTGTTTATACCACTCCTTGCTTTCTCCGCAAAAACAGACAAGAATGCAAGCAAAGCCATATTCTCCATCACCTCCTATGACAAGGACGGAAAAACACTCGGCACAGGTTACGGTTTCTTTATCTCCCAAGACGGATACGCCCTCTCCACTTTCGATGCGTTGAAAGATGCCTATTCCGCAGAAATAACAGATGCCCGGAAAAAGAAATGGAAAGTCACACGGATATGCGGAGCAAGCAGTCTGTACAACATTGTCAAATTCAAGACTGACTGCACCAAGAGTAACTGCCTGCCTTTAGCCGAGACAAAGCTCACTAAAGGCGAGGAAGCCACTGTGCTGGCTTGCAAGACGAAGGAAACTATCGCCATTCCCGTATCGGTAAGCGAGGTTTCCTCTATCGACAGCATGGGATATTATACGCTGCAAGGCTCTATCAGCAACAACTATGCGGGAAGTCCCATTCTGAACAACAATGGCGAGGTGGCGGCAACCCTCCAGACCAGTCAGGGAAAAGACAGCACACACAGTTTCGCATTGGACATCGCCTTTGCAAAACTCCTCTATACCACAGGAATGTCCGCCACTGAAATTGCATTAAACAGTATACACATCGCCAAGCAATTGCCGGCAGAAGAGCCCCAGGCAAGGACTTTCATCTATCTTTTCGCACAAAACAGCAAAGACACGCTGGTCTATCTGTCCGCCATAGAGGACTACATCACGGCATTCCCCCAGGAGACATTGGGCTACACCCAACGTGCCACCTACCGGGCTTCCCTGAAAGACTATGCGAAAGCCGACGAGGATTTGGAACAAGGGCTTGCCAACGCCAAAGAAAAAGGCGATATCCATTATGAAAAGAGCAAGCTCATCTACCGTCTGAACATGATGACAGACTACAAACAGTACAAAGACTGGGACATGACCAAAGCTCTCAATGAGGCAAACGAGGCTTTAGCCTGCAACCCGCTCCCTCTATTCACCCTGCAAAAAGCGGACTGCCAGTTCGCCGCCAAACAATATGCCGAGGCTTTCCTGTCCTATCAGGAGGTAAACAAGAGCAATATCGCCTCCCCACAGACTTTCGGAGCGGCAGCCGTAGCGGCAGAGATGAGCAAACAGGACTCCACAGTTGTTCTTGCCCTGCTGGACAGTGCCATCGCACGCTATGGGACACCCTCTCCGAAAGCGGCATCCATATACATTCTACAAAGAGCATCACATTTGGATCGCTATGGAAGATACAAGGAAGCGGCAAAAGACTATCAGGAAGTAGAGGATCTGCAAGGCGCACAGAACCTGAATGACAACTTCTTTTATATAAAATCCTTGTGCGATACCCGCGCGCGGCTCTACTCACGCGCATTGGCAGACATTGAGAAAGCCCTGCTGATGCGTCCCGACGATTACGACTACACAGTAGAAAAGGCTTTGGCGCAATGGCGCATGGGGAACTATGACGAAGCCATCTATGCAGGAAAGCAGGCTCTCAAACTGAATCCACGTGGCGCAGATGCCTACAAAGCCATCGGTCTTGCCTATGGAGAACAAGGAAAGAAAGCAGAGGCTATCGAGAATCTGAAGAAAGCCAAGGAACTGGGCGACCCCCAGGCACAGGCACTTATAGAAAGCATGAACGGCAAATAGCCCGCACATATCTCCTCCCGTCGGCACTCGCCAGATACATTCTGCGGATGCGGCATCCGCAGAAAACCTTGCAGGAACGCCAACATCCCTAAGAGGAGCATCTTTTTCAGGCAATGGCGTATTGTAAATTTACGATACGCCATTATTATTTCCGCCACAGGAAATCCGAACAATCCCCTTATCACTTTTTTCGTCTCTTCTTTGGGATTTTCAGATAAACTGCTTATCTTTGCATTAGTCACCCACGCCGAAACTCTGTGCGTTCTAAAACACACAGAAAAGACGGGCGGGCGATACATTTTTACGGAAAGGCGTTTACATACGCGCTTGGACTTGACGGTTCGGAATTCTCGCAAAATTTCACATGTTGTCAAGAACCACGCAACAGTAGATGCCACACGAGGGGTATTTATTCTTGCTTCTTGCCAGACTTTCTTCGGAAAGAAGAGAGGTCTTTGTACTCTAAAGAGGATTCAAGAGGCTTAAAAATACTTTTCGGCGTGGGCTTCGATGTTGCTCGTTCAACAACATTGGCCATGCGAGAAGCCACGAATCGTGGGACGGGTAATGAGATGTTCCACGCTCTTTTTGTATTTATGCAGCCCTTGGGAGCATATCGTCCGCAACAAGGCAAAAGGAGACCGTAAGGAAGCGACCATTTTAAATATGGAACGCCCCCTTATGAAAGATGTATAACGAGGAAACAACATATTCGAGGCAGAAACAGAGAAAACAAAATTTATTGAAACAACAGCAGCTATCTAAAGATTGAAACATATATATTTGCACAGCAATATCTGTCCATCACATGATTGTAAACACATAATAGGAAAACAAACGGCTTATATTGCAGAGACTTGATAAAATATTATTGTATTCAATTAAAAAAAATAGCTGATGTCAGAAGAAGGAAAGCTCCAAAGGTATGATCATATACCACCGCTTTCCTTCTTCATTTATACCCTTTCACCTCTCCGCCACCTCGTCCACAAACCAGGAAATATCCAAAAAAGAGTTAAATGTCACAGGACAGGCATTAAGTTTCTCCTCTTTTGCCGTTAATCTATATAGAATGACATTCTAAAGAAAAACAGTATTAATCCAAACAATTCAGAAAATGAAAAGACACATTCTTCTCGCAACCTTGATTCTCAGTGCGGGACTATCCAGCTGCCAAGCAAGCAACAGTACTACAAAGGTGGACTATACAAGAATAGGAAAAACAGCAACCGAAGAGAGAGACTTGGGAAAATTCAGCAAAATAACCGTCCTCGCTGATTGCGACATCCGATTCTCACAATCTTCCAAATACAAAGTAGAGATTACCGCCCCCCAGGACATCCTCTCCCAAATCCAGACTGAAAACAATAACGGCACCATAACAATAAAAGAAAAACAGGCTGTAAAGAAAATTGCCGGGGTATATATGTATCGATCCAGCACTTCGGGCAAGGGAGTAACCATCCGTATCTCCGCCCCGTCCCTTGAAAAAATCCAACTCATAGGCAACGGGGACTTCGACGTTCCCTCTTCCCTAAAACAGGACAAACCGCTTGACATAGAACTTAT
>CAVEJA010000011.1:0-5404 GCA_963615745.1 Duodenibacillus sp. | reverse complement strand
GCTGCGCTGCATCGTCTCCACGCAAATCCTGCCATCCTTGATTTTCACACTGGCAAGGTTGGAACTGGTCTCCACAAAGTCCGGGATATCCTGGCTCATTGCGAAAACGCCGTTGCGCACTCCGAGAACGGCTTTCACCAATCTCGCAGCCAAGTCTTTCCTCAACACCTTGGAGGAAGCATCCGTACTCTCCAGTACGAACTGCATGGACTTCTCCGTCTTGGCGTATTCCTCCTCAAACTCCGCCGTCATCACATTGAATTCCACCCGCAAGTCCTCCTTACAGGAGCTCGGAACGGCACAGACAGCGTACCCGTCACGAGGAATGGCATTGTGCAATCCTCCGCTCTGAACATCCGCAATGACCATACCGAACTTCTTCATGAAACGATTCAAGAGACGGAACAGCAGGATGTTGGCGTTGGCCCTCTTCTTGTTGATGTCATCTCCGGAATGACCGCCTGTCAATCCCTTGATCTGTATCTTGAAAAAGAACATATTCTGTGGCGCATCCTCGTATTCGGCATCAAAATACGCCCTTGTGTTCGCGCCACCCGCACAACTGATAAATATCTGTCCCTCGTCTTCCGAGTCAAGATTGATCAGAAAATCTCCTTTCAGCAGATTGGGGTCCAGTCCGAAAGCCCCTACCAGACTTGTCTCCTCGGAACGGGTGAACAGACACTCCAAAGGGCCATGCTCCACCGTGTCGTCTGCCAGAATCGCAAGCTGCATGGCACCTCCTATTCCGTCGTCCGCACCCAATGTCGTCCCCTTTGCCGTGAGCCATTCGCCATCAATTTCCGTCTGGATAGCGTCTTTTGAAAAATCAAAATCCAGCCCCGCCACTTTCTCGCACACCATATCCATGTGGCTTTGCAACACCGTGGTCTTGCGATTCCCGTATCCTTTTGTCGCCGGTTTGCGGATAACGACATTACCCGTCCCGTCCAACTCACACTCCAAATGGTGCTTGGCGGCAAAATCCTGAAGATACGCCATCATCTTTTCCTCCTTTCCTGACGGACGGGGAATCTTGTTTATCTCTGCGAAATAGTCGAAAACGAGTTTGGGTTGAAGACTTACTGTACTCATAGCTATTATTTTTATTTGTTCTTTTCTGGTTTTATATCCTTGATTATTTAAACGCCGCACCGGCTCTTTTATTGCTTCCTCTCACGAGAATGGCGCATACCTATCATTATATTGCGGATAGAGGCGAATATTCCCACCTGTCCGATAATCAATATCCAGTCCAGCCTGTATATTCCGTAGACGATAATCATCACAGATCCCGTCACTGCGATATACCAGAAAGTCACCGGCAACAACGATTCTCCGCGCCGGACACTGTAATACCACTGATAGACGAAGCGCATCTTATAGACAAACTGCCCCACGCTCCCCCATATCAAAGCGTACAGCGGGACATCCTCATTGCGCAGAAAGCGGATGGAGAACGAGGAGAAGTCATTGATTATATATATCAGACAGACTACCGGCACAAACATCAGCACATGGGGCAGCCAGCTCGGGAGACGCAAGTACACTCCCTTCACCTTGAGATTCCACCAATAGATATAAAACGAGAGAAACTCGCCAAAGATAATGGAGAAATCATGGCGCAGCCAACCATAAACAAACAGCAGTATCGACCCCAACAGGCTAAACACCCAGAACAGCGTGGGGGATTCTATGCAGTGGGCTTTCTCCGACTTGAACCATTGTACAAGAATACGCCCTGTATAAAAGGCTTGCGCCAAAAGTCCTATGAGAAATATCGTTATCGGCATACTTCCGGGGAAACAAGATAAACGGTATATTGAAATTGTGGACGGGAACGGAAAGCCTGCCTGTTGGCATCATAGACCCCTATCTTTTCCGCCTTTTGCAGGACACTGTCCTGAGGAGACATCCGGGAATTCCCCGCGACAACCAACAGATAAGGAGCAGTGCCATGCGGCATATCCTCTTTTTTCTTAGGCAACACCTTTCTTCCCATATCATAAACCAGTTCTATACGGAACTCGTCTCCCTGCGGATAATACGCCGCACAGTCCTTGTACCCCGCATCCAGCAATGCCCGGGGAGAGGAATAATGAGGATTACCCAAGTAATGGGCGAATGCCGGCATTCCGAAAGAACTTATCCCCATGAAGCATATCACTATCGAGGCCAGCATACACTGGGCTTTTCTCTTCCAGATACCCCAAACCTGAACAACCACCGCCACAAGGAGTATTCCCGCCAGCAGCCAGCATAACGACGAAGAGACGGAAGTGGCAATGCCCATATACACACATACGCCTACCATCACCAGCTCCACCAACAAGACGGGAAAGGCATTCAGGGTGAATATTCTTCTGTCCTTTGAGGACATGGCACGAATTCGGACTATCCAATACTCCATGACATACCCCATAGCCAGGGACGAAGGTATCAGCACCGGGAGCAGATAACGGTTCTTTTTCTCTGGCAACAGGGAAAGGAAAACCAGTATCCCTATCATCCAGACTAAAGAAAAAACATAATCTTTCCTGCTACAAGCCCTCTTTTTCCAATAGGGGTAGAACAAGGAAGTGACACACAGGACAGCCCAGATGCCCGTCTCTGTAAAGAATGTGGAATAATACCACCAAGGGCGCACGCTGCGATTCAACCAGCTGCCCGATTCCTTTGCGAGTGTCGATGCCCCCGCGCTCTGCCGCTCCATCCATATATATATGTACCATGTCGCCCCTATCACAACCGCAACAAGAAGAACGAGAACAAGGTATTTCCTGTTCCACCTCAGCCTGTCCCTGTACACAACCAAAGCAGAAACCAGAAAAGGAAGGAACAGAGCATACAACGAGACAGGTCCCTTGCTCATCAGGGAAAGACCTATACAGCCTCCCGAAAGAATGGCGTTCCGCATCCCTCCCTTCTTTTCCGCCAGCAGACAGTACATATAATATATGCCGCCAAGCATGAAAGCATTACTGTATATATCCCATGTCACTGTCTTTGCCATCAAGGCAAAGTTATAGCACGTACACAAAATCAAGGAAGAGCACATGGCAAACAAGCCGTTTCCCGTGGTACGGTACGCCAGTTTGAACAACCAGACCAGCATAAGAATACCAACCAAAGCGGGTACAAGGCGCAGCAACCACCAGTCCTGCCCACCCAGAATCATGGTAACGGCAGCAATCCAAGTCGGGAGAGGAGGCTTTTCCAAACGAAGCTCGCCGTTCATAGTGGGAACAAGCCAGTTTCCATCCAGCACCATCTCACGGGCTGTAACCAGGTTGCGCGACTCCATAATATCAGGTATCAGGACGTAATTACCTGCCAGGAGAACGACAGCTCCTACAAATATGACCAGTTTAAGATAGCGGCTCATCGGGGAAACATTCAGATATTCTTCTCCTCCACCACATAATTGATATACCGTTTCTTCATCCAGACATAGGCGAAACAGTCCTGAAGAGGTCCCCAAAAGCGATTCCGCATACTAAACTTGGAGACACCCGCAGTCCGGGGGAAATGACGGACCGGTATCTGCCGCACGCTGCCGTTCTGCAACAGAACCAACGCAGGCAGGAATCTGTGCATACCCTTGAAGAAAGGTATTCTTTTTGCCACATCGGAATGGAGAACCTTCAGCGGACAGCCCGTATCCTGAGCCGTATCTCCCGTCATCATCCTGCGAAAAGCGTTCGCAATTTTTGACTGGACACGCTTCCAGCGGGTGTCCTTGCGCCCGACACGAATCCCCGTCACCAGTTCATAACGCTCCGCTTCCGCCAGCAGCAGATTGAAATCCTGCGGAGAAGTCTGTAAGTCAGCGTCAATATAACCCACATAAGGAGACTCGGTATAGTCTATCCCCGCCTTTATCGCCGCGCTCAAACCGCAGTTGTGCTGAAAGGAAAGGTAATAGAAGTCATGACACACGGAACATACCTCCTTTATTTTCCGCAAGCTCGAATCCTGAGAGCCATCGTTCACAAACAACACACAGGAAGGCATGAGTGAATGTTGGAGGAACTCCCCCAGTTCCTTTGCCAGGCGTTCCATGTTATCCTCCTCGTTATAGATCGGCACTACGACAGTAAAGGCATATTGTTTCGTAGAATTCATATTTTCCATTTTAATGTTCAAAGATACAAATATTCACAATAATAACAGGAAAAACGCCTCGCTTTATCACATACCCACACGCCTCATCCTCCGTTTCCGACAACACGGAGAACCTCTTCCGGGAACGCAATCCTCTCTTTCTGATTTTTGTTGCGTACCTTTGTAGCAAATAAACCTTGGCTATTCATGAAGAAACGATTTCTCCTATCCATACTCTTAGCCGGAACAGCCTATTCGCTGTATCCCCAAACAATACATTACCCACAGGAAATAAAGGAAATATACACGCAAGCGGACAAGGAAGCCGTCGATCATGCCGTAAAAACAGGCGGTATCGACCATGTGGGTATAGGCATTGACCTTGACGGAGGCGGTGGATACAGATGTCCGAGGTCAATATTTCAAGAAAAGCAAATGACATATTCGGAAAAAAGATATATCTTTGTGCGTTAGGAACAGGGGAAAGGTTTTCTTTCTCCAAACATTTAGCAATGAATAGAAATTACAATTATACATTATGATCAAAATGAAATCCATGATGAGCATCGCTCTCATCGCAGCAGCCGGGACTATCCTCTCAAGTTGTCAGAAAAAAGACACCACTACAGGAACAAACACAGCCAAAACAGAGTCAGCCTCTACGCCGAAAGTAGCCTTTGTTGAGGTGGATTCCATCATGACCCGCTATAATTTCGCTACGGAATATGCGGCTATCCTGAAGAAAAAGATGGAAACCATACAATCCACTCTGAACAGCAAAGGCCTCAGTCTTCAGAAAGAAGCCGCTGATTTCCAGAACAAGATTCAGTCCGGCAAGATAACCCAGGAGCAAGCCGCCAACATCCAATCCTCTCTCCAGAAGAAACAGATCCAGCTACAGAATCTCCAAGAGAGCCTTACCACCCAATATCAAGAGCTTCAAGACAAGTACAACAAGGCTTTGCACGATTCTATCCAGAATTTCCTGAGCAGTTACAACAAGACCCACGGGTACGATTTCATCTTGAGCAAGAGCGGAGACAACATCTTACTGGGCAATCCACGACTGGATATCACCGATGATGTGATCAAAGGTCTGAATAAAAGATACAAAAGCAGTAACAAATAATCCATTTCAAAGACAGAGTTATGGCTCAGCAAAAGGATGTCACCATCTATTGTGTCAATACCAAGGAGTATAAAAACGTTCCTATCGGGAGTTCTCTGGAGGAGATATGCCATATCATACAGCCCAAAGGACTGGGTACAATCACAAACGCAAAGGTCAATAACGTAGTAG
>CAVEJA010000010.1:0-4793 GCA_963615745.1 Duodenibacillus sp. | reverse complement strand
GACATACAGCTCCCCCAAAAGCGTGTCTTTCATCAACGGGCTGTTGGATAATATCGTGCAGAAAATGAAGAAAGAAAAAAGTTTAACAAAATAAATTACACGTATGATGACATCTTTGACTATCCTTTTGCAGGCTGCCGCAGGCGGCGGTTCTCCTTGGTCTTTCTGGATAATGATTATCGCCATTTTCGCAATCATGTATTTCTTTATGATCCGTCCGCAGAAGAAAAAGCAGAAAGAGATAGAGAAATTCCGCAACTCCCTGCAGGTGGGCGACAATGTAGTGACCTCCGGCGGTATTCATGGCGTTGTGAAATCCTTGGATCCGGTAGCCAATACCGTGGAGATAGAGATAGCTTCCGGCTGCAAGATCAAGATAGAGAAGAGCTGCATCTACTCCCGCGAGGGGCTTGAGCAGAGTGCGAAATAAGGCTGGCGTAACCTTGTCGTCCCAATGATGGTACCGCTCAGGGGAAACTGGCTCTTTTCGAGGCTGAGGAAATTCTTTTCTTTTTTCACGGGAAAGAATTTCTTCACTTTTCTGGTATGCCTGTGTCTGTCCGCCTTGTTCTGGTCTATCGTGTCTTTGGGCGAGGAACGTGAGATGGAGTTCGACATCGGTCTCGCTCTGAAAAATGTTCCTGCCGATGTGGTGGTCACTACCGACCTGCCTTCCAAGGTGAGATTCACCCTCAAGGACAAGGGCTCGCAGCTTCTTTCCTATGCTTATTCGGGTACATTGCCTGTGCTGAACATCGATTTTCGGAATTATGACCAACATTCAGGGCATGTCATACTGAAGAATACGGATATTACCAAGGCTCTGTATGCGCGCCTGCAGCCCAGTACGAAGATCGTGGGCATGAAACCGGATGTGGTGGAGTACTATTATAATTATGGTCTGCATGAGGTTTTTCCTGTTGTTCTGCGCTCCGATGTGAGGACACAAAGGTATTACAGCGTGTCTTCCATCCGTCTGTACCCGGATTCCGTGACGGTTTACGCACCGAAAGAGGTGCTTGACACCATGACTGCGGTGTACACGGACTTGCTCCAGCTGGAGAACGTGGGTGCGCGTATGGTGAGGCGTGTGCCTTTGCAGTCGGTCAAGGGGACGAAACTGGACCCCAAGACTGTTGTGGCGAGAGTTGATGTGGATCAGATTACGGAGAAATCGGTCATGGTTCCCGTCAGATGGGTGAATTTTCCGGCAACCAAGGCTCTGAGAACCTTTCCCGCCAGTGTGAAAGTGACGTTCCAGGTGGGGATGAGCATGTACAAGCAGATTTCCAGCAGCGATTTCGCCATCGTGGTGAACTACGATGATGTGCTGAACAGCACGGGCGAGAAAATCCATCTCTCCTTGAAGTCTGTTCCCGCAGGGGTTTCCCATGTGCGCATCTCCCCCGAGTACGTGGATTATCTGGTAGAGGATGTTGCGGAAGAGAACAGTTAGGGTAGGGGTTACGGGCGGTATAGGCAGCGGAAAGTCGTATGTGTGCCGCTTGCTGGAAGAACGGGGATTCCCTGTGTTCTATACAGACTTGGAAGCCAAGAGGGAGATGGTGGAGAATGTGGAGATTCAGCGTTCTCTTTCTGTCTTGTTGGGTACGGAGGCAGTCAGTTCCGATGGCGTTATCAACAAGCCAGCCCTGTCTCTTTATATATCCCAAGGGAAAGAATATGCGGACAAGGTGAATGGTATTGTCCATCCTGCGGTGAGAAAGCGTATGCTTGACTGGCTGGCGGAGCGGAAAGAGGAGATGTCTTTCGTGGAGTGCGCCCTGTTGTACGAGGCGGGATTCTTCCGTGACATGGACTATGTGCTGCTGGTGACCGCACCGTTGGATGTCCGCATTTCCCGTGTGATGGAGCGGGATGGCCGTAGCGAGGAGTATGTCCGCCGGATAGCGGACTTGCAGCTTTCGGAAGAGGGGAAAAGCAAGAGGGCGGACTATGTGATTGTAAATGACGGAATAAAAGGCTTGAATCCGCAGATTGATTCTTTCAGGAGGTTTGTAGGGAGATAAGTTTTTCCATTTTGTACCCGTGAAAAGGGGGATTTCCCCATATATTCTGTTATCTTTGTATATCTTTATTAACCAAGACAAGAAATATAAAACAGAAAAATGGAAAAGACAATATTATCTATCTCAGGGAAACCGGGTTTGTTCGTGTTGGTTTCAAGAGGACGCTCCGCACTGATTGTGGAGACCTTGGACGAACAGAAAAGGCGTTTTCCCGTAGGCTTGCGTGACAGGGTGACCTCCTTGAATGATGTTTCCATGTATGCGGACGATGAGGATGTGCCTCTGTTTACGGTGTTCAAGAACATCTATGAGAAGCAGGAGGGCAAGCCGGTGGAGTGGAATATCAAGAAGGCAAGCGACAAGGAGCTGGGGGATTTCATGGCGATGGCTTTGCCAACCTATGACAGAGACAGGGTATATCTCAATGATATGCGCAAACTTGCCACATGGTATAATATTCTGGTGAAGAACGGTTATACGGATTTCGAGCTTCCAGAGGAGGAAGAAAGTGCGGAAACTCCTGCCGAGGCGTGAAGATGAGACAATAAAAGAGCGAGGAACGCTGAATAAGCGTCCCTCGCTCTTTTATTATGTATAGGGGAATCAGTTCCTGAAAACAATCTGGTTGTTCTCCACATCCGCAATGATGGGTTTGTCCCGGTGTATCTTTCCCTCCAGAATGGTTCGGGTAAGATGGTTGAGAAGATTCTTCTGAATGCTTCGTTTTACGGGACGAGCTCCGAATTCAGGGTCGAAACCGGCTTGTGACAGGAATTTCACCGCATTGTCGGTCGGCTGGATACTGATACCGTTCTCCGCCAGATTCTTGTTGATTTGCGCTATTTGCAGTTTCACAATCTCCTCGATGTGTTTCTGCTGCAGCGGTTCAAAGATGATGATCTCGTCGATTCTGTTCAGAAATTCGGGGCGGAATTGTCCTTTCAGAACGTTCATCATGTCGGCGTGCAGCTTTTCCTTGGCCTCTGTCCTCTTGACACCGTCTAAAGGCGGGATGTTCTTGAATCTCTCCTGGATGATGTCACTGCCCAGATTGCTCGTCATGATGATGATGGTGTTCTTGAAATTGACCGTTCTTCCCTTGTTGTCGGTAAGACGACCGTCATCCAGTACCTGCAACAGCGTGTTGAATACATCCGGGTGCGCTTTCTCTATCTCGTCAAAGAGGACGACGGAGTAAGGCTTGCGCCGGACGGCTTCTGTCAGTTGCCCGCCCTCGTCATATCCTACATATCCCGGAGGTGCGCCAATCAGCCGTGACACGCTGAATTTCTCTTGGTATTCGCTCATGTCGATACGGGTCATCATGGTCTCGTCGTCGAACAGATATTCTGCCAGAGCCTTTGCCAGTTCTGTCTTACCCACTCCCGTAGTTCCCAAAAAGATGAATGAGCCAATGGGTCTGTTGGGATCTTGCACGCCGGCACGGCTTCTGCGTACGGCATCGCTTACCGCACGGATGGCCTCGTCCTGTCCGATAACTCTCTTGTGGAGGATTTCCTCCATGTGGAGGAGTTTTTCCCTTTCGCTTTGCAGCATCTTGGATACCGGAATGCCTGTCCAGTGGCTGACCACGTCCGCAATATCCTCGCTGGTGACCTCTTCCTTGATGAGTGAGTTCTCACCGCAGGCTTTCTTTCTCTCCTCCTGTACGGAGAGGATGTCGTTTTCCAGGGATTTCAGTTTGCCGTACCGTATCTCGGCGACTTTCCCGTAGTTGCCCTCCCGCTCGGCTTTTTCGGCTTCGAACTTCAGCTGCTCTATCTCCGCCTTGTCCTGCTGGATTTTGTCCTCCAGGGCTTTCTCGCTTTTCCATTGGGCTTTGATGTTGGTTTCCTCTTCCTTGAGCTTTGAGATTTCAGCGGAGAGCTGTGACAGTTTCTCGGTGTCGTTCTCCCGTTTGATGGCTTCCCGCTCTATTTCCAACTGGCGCAGCTTCCTTGTTACCTCGTCCAGTTTCTCCGGCATGGAGTTCCGCTCGATGCTAAGTCTAGCGGAAGCCTCGTCCATCAGGTCGATGGCTTTGTCGGGGAGGAATCTGTTGCTGATGTAACGGCTGGATAGCTTGACGGCGGCGATGATGGCATCGTCCTGAATACGTACTTTGTGATGGTTCTCGTACTTTTCCTTCAGTCCTCTTAGGATGGATATGCTGTCCTCCTCGCTGGGTTCGTCCACCATGACTATCTGGAAACGGCGATCCAACGCCTTGTCTTTCTCAAAATATTTCTGGTATTCGTCCAGTGTGGTCGCACCGATGCAGCGCAGTTCTCCTCTGGATAGTGCCGGTTTCAGAATGTTGGCGGCATCCATTGCACCTTCTCCTTTCCCCGCACCTACCAGCGTGTGAATCTCGTCAATGAAAAGGATGATGTCCCCTTGGCTTTTCTCTACTTCTTTTACCACGCTTTTGAGGCGTTCCTCGAACTCTCCTTTGTATTTCGCTCCGGCAACCAATGCTCCCATGTCCAAAGAGTACAGTTGCTTGTTCTTCAGGTTCTCTGGTACATCTCCCCTGACGATACGCTGGGCAAGACCTTCGGCTATGGCTGTCTTACCAGTACCGGGTTCGCCGACCAGTATCGGGTTGTTCTTTGTCCGACGGCTCAGAATCTGCAATACCCGTCTGATTTCGTCATCTCTGCCGATAACAGGGTCCAGTTTGCCCTCACGCGCGGAACTGACCATGTTCTTGGCGTATTTTTCGAGTGATTGGTAATTGTCTTCCGCATTTTGGGATTTCAC
>CAVEJA010000009.1:0-2383 GCA_963615745.1 Duodenibacillus sp. | reverse complement strand
GAGCACAACCTTGCCAAGGTTGGGGTCGCGAGTTCGAGTCTCGTTTTCCGCTCTATTAATTTTCCAGATAATTATTGCTTAATTAGATTTTCCTTTACAATGAATTTATATCTCCGGTATTTCGATGATGAGATTGTAGTTTCCAGCGTGGACGATGCTGTGGCTTTTTTAAGAAAACTGAATATAGAGGATTTCAACATTGACGACGGTTTTATAAATGATTTGAAAGAGTTTGTCGCATCTTCCATCTCTTTCCCTAAACGCTACAAAGTCAAGGCGCATTATTACTTTATCGTGATAAAGACCAATGCAGCGACCTTGGAAGAGTTCAAGAGGAACAATGTGAAGAATTTTATGGACGGAGATGCGAATGGCGGTCAGGCGGGTTCTTCCAAAAGAACACCGAGAGAGGATGCCGCCGCCAAGGAATGTCCGGGCTGGTATGACGGGGAACTGAATTTCAAACGTGTGATATGTGTTCCCTCTACGGGCAAATTCCAATATAGAGACACCTCTTTCCGTGCCTTGGTAAAGGCGCAAAGCAAACAGCATTGCTATGAAAGGATTGTGTCTTATCTGAAGGACAGAACGGATATAGACCAGCGCAGCCAGTACCCTTCCATAAAGGGAAAGAAGTTCTCCTGCACCTATATGGGTGAGACGAGGCCTGAGGGTTTCTGATACTCGCAGTTTCTTGGATGATTCTATGTGTCGCAATTTGCTATGTGCGGCAAGCAGATTTTGCTGTCTTTCGGAAGGTCATTAACATTTCGGGAGATAGCGTTCGTAACTCTGCGTTTTAGAAAAATTACTCGCGGAGTTACGCCTCGAAAAAGCCCTATTTAACACTGTTAAAACGCGGAGTTAGGAGGGCTAAACCGCAGAGTTACGGAAGCGAAAATACGGAGATAGGGGAAACAACCTCCAGAGAGGGTCTGCGAGGGTGGCTGACGGGTAATGCTGTTGTCTGTATTTGCGTCCTCTTTGCTTGGAACATTCACTCTTCCGAATTGACAATATCCTGCATGATAAGGAGGTCGTCGGTCTCTATTCCGTGGGTTTCCAACAAAAACCGCTCTTTCCCCGTGAACAGGAAATACTCCTTGTCGCAGGCTTTTCTGTACAATTCAATGGCTCTGGACAGATTTCCCGAACACCATGCGGCATGTCCTGCGTTGCGGTAATCCTCTTGTGTCATTTTCAGGGAGGAAAGTTTGGTGTAATAGAGGTTGGAATGTTCTATGTCGAAATCCATCAGGGAGCAGTAGGCAAGGGCTTGGATGGCTCTGACGGAATCCTCTTCCAGATACTCCAGTTTCTTGAATTGGGAGATGGCTTTCCGGTATTTCCCTTGTAGGTACAGACATTCTCCGTAGTGCCAGATGTAGCTCCTGTTTTCAGGAAAGTTGTGAGTGAGTTGGGTGAAAATGGGTACGGCTTTCTGGATTTTTCCAGTTTTGATATAGCAGTTTCCCAGATGATAGAGTGTCCATGCCGAGCCGGGGTCTATGATAGAGGCTTTTTCGTAGCACAATATGGCTTTCTCATAGTTCCTGCTTTTCTGCAAATGAAATCCATATAATTGGAAATCCTCCAGCTTTAATGTGAAATTCCGGTCAATGAACCCGTAGATTCGGATAACCGCCTGGTGCATATTGTGTTTGTGCGCATATACTGCGGCATGGGTCAGAATGGTCTCGTCCTGTATCAGTTCCGCGATGAAAGGGTAGCTGAATAGCAGTTTGTCAAGATGGAAAGGATTGACAAAATCATTTTTGTTTCCGAAGAGTTGGAAATAGCGGACACAATTTTCAAGGTATTTCTTCTGGGTGGTTATCCGGCTTTGCCGTTCTTCTCCGACAAAAACGTTTGACAGGTCTTTCTCTCCCAGCTGGATTTTGATGTTGCTGGTGATGGATTCTTTTGCCGGTGCAGGGAGAGAGTGCAGGAAGAAACACAGGGAATACAGATCGGAATCACATAGGTTTTGTGATTTGGAAACAATGGAAACAAGGGGTTCGAGACTGGGCAGGAACGCCTCCACCTCAGATCGGTCGGGTCGGAAAGGGAGAAACCAGTTGCTGGTTTTCAGGAAGAAAGGAAAGGACTTCAGATGGGAGAAAGTGAAGTAGGACATGTCTATGTTGTCTTTCTGCATCTCGTACAGATCCTGAATCCTGGATTTCAGATTCTTGATGACGGGGTCGGTCTCCTGTTCGTCCTCCTGTTCGTCCTCATTGATGTATTCCTCAATGTTTATATTGTGCAGCTGGCTGTTGTATATGCTGGGGAGGATTTCCTCGGTTATCTTTTTCCGGATGTTGGGTGTGTTCTCTATGTTCAGCAAAAGTATTTGAAGAGACTGCAGATCCTCCGTGAAAGA
>CAVEJA010000008.1:0-3353 GCA_963615745.1 Duodenibacillus sp. | reverse complement strand
CACTTAGATGCTTATGCAAGTCCTAATCAACCTCTACAGAAAATCTATGCTAAGACTTTAGGCTTCCATACTGCCGCTACCATGGATTATAATATGGAGTATGACCATGATGACATTGCTAAAAATCATGGTAATCCACAAGTAGTATTCATGGTAAACCATGAGGTAGCAGAACCTAAGCATTTTGATAAGGATTCTTATGATGAGGCTCAACAATATCAATTAAAGCAACTACCAAGTACCAAAGATGACGCTTCCAAAGCCAAACCAAGAAGGACTATTTTCAACAGCAATTTGTTACCTTTGGAAACAATAAATAAGGAGAACCAACGTTATAATGGAAGCATCAACATCACCCAGAATGCAAGCGGCAGACTGGGAAAAGCTGATTTGGAAGACGAGGCAAGCTACAGGAATGCCAAAGCCACATTAAGGAATCCAGATGCCACAAAGGACGAGGTCAGAGAGGCGGAGGAAGCCCTGGGCCGCATCTATTCCAAGAAGAAAGCTGAGATGCAGCAGATTCTTGACAAGGTGGCAGAGGTGTCCAACGCCACATTCACCATAGAGGATGCCGGGGGCAGCTGGATGGGAGGCGAGGAATACTCCTTCAGGGTCAATGTCCAGGCGGAGACACAGGAGGACTACGACAAGGCACTGCAAGCCATCAGCTATGTGGCAGAGGGACTCAGGCAGGATGCCTTCATAGAGAATCTTGGCGAGGTAGATGAAAGTGAGGTGACTAAGGAGGGGCTGTTGAACGGGGACTATACCCCGACCATACACATCCCCTTTTCAAGGAAGCCCACTGCAAGAGAGGCGGCATTAATCCAAAAGGAATTCACAGACAACAGTACGGAGGATTTGCCTTTGGATGCCACTATTACTGACAATGAGATTGTCTTCAACTTTCCCGCTTGGATGATAGATGAAAACCTTTCAGACGAGGAGAGACTTGAAGTTTACGGAGAATTGTTAAATAAATGGACTAATAAAATATATCAAATTGTAGAAAATGGAAAAGAAGGAAAGTTTAAAGGAATATATAGAGAGGACTATAGACGAAGCTATGAAAAAAGCAGGTTTCACGCTGCAGATTCCACAGAAGGAGAAGAAAGAACATACTCCAATTACAGGAACAATAACTTTCATAAAGAACAGCAAACCCTCTCAGAAGAAGAAGGAGCAAGAATAAGGGAACTTTGCAGCCTCTAAAAATATTGATGCTTTTATAAGTAAAGGCAGGGACAATAGAGGAACAAGTGAAGTAGAAAGCAAAAGAGCCGTCTCCATTCTGGCAGAACAAGGCATCACCCTTGACAACTCACTGATTGACGACTTCCTGGCAGAAGCAAAGGATGGCAATCCCTACCACCAGCTATTCAAGCAGATAGTAGATGTGCTGAGGAAAAACAATATTCCTATCAAAATAGTTGCCGATACAGAGCTGAATCAGAAGCACGGTTAGGAAAAGTCTTGAACCGTCTGAATCGGCATGACCCGCAGGGGGTTTCCGCTACTCGTCAAAGTTTGATTTTTATTCGTCAAAGTTTGACGAGTAAAAAACTCCGTGTTTTCCGATTGCTTTCTCCGCACCTTTCGCAACAAATTCTGGCGGATTAACAAAGTTTGATGGGGGGATAATACCTCTCTCCCGTTTAGTTATCTTTGTTGCATGGAAACAGAAACAGAGCAACAGAGTAACCAGCCTTTAATAACAAGCGACAATGACAGGAAAGATTCACTTCCTTACAGCGATGACCGCTCTGTTCCTGCTAGCAGCCCCCAATATTCTTGTAGCGGTATCGGGCAAGTGATTACATACCCATCGGCACGGAGAGCGAAGGCTGCTTCACTGTTTCGAGAGACTGCGTAAACAAAGTGAAGAAGATTTATAAGGGTAGCTCGAAGGCTCGCCCCGTAATGATTTTTGCAAAATATTAAGTAACGCTAAAAGCAATACTGCTATGGAGCTTGTTAAAGATATGGTCGGAATAGCTACTCCTGCTTTGCCGGGGTCAGTCCCATGGCGGCGGCTTTCTTTAACATGTATTCAAAGGCGGCATCATGCTCATTGGCTATCTTTCCATCGAGGATGGCGTCTTTGATGGATGCCTTTAATGATCCCACTGTCTGGCAGGGAGAGAGATTGAAAGTGTCCATAATCTCCTGTCCGTCTACTGGCGGCTGGAAATTCCGTATGCGGTCTTTCTCCTCTATATCCTTCAGTTTCTTTCTGACAATGTCAAAGTTGTGCAGATAAAGTTGCTTTTTTGCCTCGTTCTTGCTGGTGATGTCTGCCTCGCAAAGGGTCATCAAGTCTTCGATGTCATCTCCTGCGTCAAACAACAATCGCCGTACCGCACTGTCTGTAACAATATCATCGGAGATGCCGATGGGGCGCATGTGCAAGGAAACGAGTTTCTGGACATATCTCATCTTCTCATTCATGGGAAGTTTGAGACGGCGGAAGATCTCTGGAATCATCTTCTTGCCAATAAAATTATGGTTGTGAAAGGTCCATCCTGCCGTATGACTCCATGCCTTGCTCTTGGGCTTTCCTATGTCGTGCAGCAAGGCGGCCCAACGCAACCAGAGATTGTCGGAGTGCTTGCTGACATTGTCCAACACTTCCAGTGTGTGGTAGAAAATATCCTTATGGCTGATATTGTTTCTTTTCTCGCGTCCTTGGAGAGCGGCGAGCTCTGGAAAGATAATGTCCAAGATACCGCTTCTTTCCAATTCAATAAATCCCCTTGAAGGTGTATCAGCCATGATTATTTTGTTCAGTTCGTCGCTGATACGCTCGTAACTGATGATTTTTATGCGTTCCTTCTCCTGGGTGATGGCATTGAAAGTCTGCTCTTCGATGTCGAAATGCAGTTGCGTGGCGAACCGGATACACCTCATCATGCGCAAAGGGTCGTCACTGAAAGTAACTCCCGGCTCTAATGGGGTTCGAATGATGTGGTCTTCCATGTCGGCAAGCCCGTTGAAGGGGTCTGTTAATTCGCCAAAGAACTCTCCGTTCAGGCGGATTGCGAGGGCGTTGATGGTGAAATCCCTTCTGTCCAGATCTTCCTGAAGTGTGCCGTTCTCCACAATTGGCTTGCGGGAATCATGCCGGTAGCTTTCCTTGCGCGCTCCGACAAATTCTATCTCCGTCCCATGGTATTTTACTTGCGCTGTTCCAAAGTTCTTGAAAACCGAAAGCCGTGCGCCTTTTCCCAACAAACGGGCAAATTGTTCCGCCATGGCGATTCCGCTGCCGACTACTACCACATCGATGTCTTTGCTGTGGCGTTCCAAAAACAGGTCTCTCACATATCCTCCAATAAGATAACAAGGGAGAG
>CAVEJA010000007.1:0-2414 GCA_963615745.1 Duodenibacillus sp. | reverse complement strand
AGGTATGCCTGATGCCCGTTGAAATAGGTGTTGTATTGGGATTTGAATCCTTTCCACCAGCGTGTGGAGGCCGTGTTCTTGCTTGTAGAACATCCGGATAAGCCTGCAAGCAAGGATAAAAGGAAGAAGTATGATATGATGAAATGTCTGCTGTGCCTCATGCTGTGGTCTTGTTCCTTTAGGTGGATAGGGTCTTGTGTCTAAAACGCATGGAGAAAACTTTTATTGTTTTGCAGACAGCGTAAACCAATACGGCGACAAACACGATGGCAGCCCCGCTGGGGACATTGAGTTGGTAAGAGACGAACAACCCCAACAGGCAGTCGGCAATGGTGATGCCCATGGAGTATTTGATGATACCGCAGAAATCCCTTGCGAAAATATTGGCGGTGATTTGCGGAATGGAGAGCAGGGATATGGCAAGTACGATGCCCATGGCCTTGAGGATGGCTACTACGGAGAGGGCGACAAGGGCTAACAGGATGTTCTCATACAGATGGACAGGGAGCTTGATGGAGAGTGCGAAGTCCTTGTCAAAAGCAATGGCGGAAATATAGCGCATGCGGAGTATGAAGAAAGCGGCGGTGATAAGGGTGAGAATCTCCAGAAAAAGAATGTCGGACTGCGTTGAGAGCAGGACATTCCCGAAGATATAATTCGGCAAGTCGGGTAGGAAGGATGGGGAGAGGAATACGCAGATGACCCCGATGCTCATACCAAAAGCCCATAGCATGGCGATTGCCGAATCTTCTTTCATGGATTGTGAGTGTCCAATCCTTTTGACACCCCATGCGGAGAGCAGGGAGAAAGAAGTCGCGCCAATAGTCGGGTCTATGGAAAGGAGCGCGCTGATGCCCACTCCTCCCAATGAGGCGTGGGCAAGACCGCCGGCAATGAATACCAACCGGCGGGTAACGATGTACGTTCCGATAAAACCTCCCAAGACACCTACCAGAATACTTGAGATGATGGCGTTTTGGAAGAATGTATATTGCAATATGTCAAACATGGCTTAGGCGTTTTGGATTTGGAATCCTGCTTGTTCCAGGTCTTTCCAGAAAAGAGGGTAGGACTTGCTGACGACTTCCGGGTTATTGATGCCTATTTTCGGGATTTTCAGGGCGCAAGGCGCAAATGCCATCGCCATCCTGTGGTCGTCGTAGGTGTCAATGACAGGTGTTCCCTCCGGGTGCGGGTGTCTGTTTCCGTCCCACTTGAGGGCGTTTCCGTTCTCCTCCTCGATGTGGATGCCGAGTTTCCCCAGTTCCTGTGTCAGGGCGGATAGCCTGTCGGTTTCCTTTATTTTTAATGTTTGTAATCCTGTGATGTGAAACGGAATGCCCGATAAGGAACAGGTTACTACGATAGTCTGGGCAAGATCTGGCTGGTTTCGAAGGTCTCTCTCGTAGGAAAGACAATGGTCGGAGGACTTGTGCAGGAGAACTCCTTGGGGGTTGAATTGGGTGCTGACTCCCAGGGGAGCAAACAGATTCCTTATTTCGCTGTCTCCTTGCAGGCTGTCCTCGTACAAGCCGGGGAGGAATATGCTGCAGCTTTCATCCTGACAGAGGGCGACGGTCTCATACCAGTAGGAAGCCCCGCTCCAGTCGTTCTCTATGGTGAAAGAGGGTTTTTGATATTGTCCAGAGGGGATTTGCAGCGTTCTGTCGTCTTGGATGACCACTTCCGCTCCGAATTGTTGCATGAGGCGGGCTGTCATCAGAATGTATGTTTGCGAGATAATGTCCCCGGTAATATGGATAGTCAGTCCTTTTCTCATGTAGGGTGAGATCATCATCAGAGCCGAGATGTATTGCGAGCTGGTGCTGCCGGATAAATGAATCTCTCCGCCTTCCAATGCTTTTCCCCGAATGAGCAGAGGAGGGAATCCCTCGCTCCCGGTATAGGTGATGTCCGCCCCCAGATTTCTCAGAGCGTCTACCAATATTCCTATAGGGCGGTGTTTCATTCTCTCGCTCCCGGTAATGGTTGTGCAATGGCGGGTTGAGGCATAATAGGCGGTGAGAAACCGCATGGCGGTTCCTGCCGCATGGATGTCTGTCAGGGCAGAGGGATGTGATAAGGCTCGTTGCATTACGGCGGTGTCGTCACAGTCGGAAAGATTCTCCAGGGAGCAGCATCTTCCTGCCAGCTCGTTCATGATGAGCACTCTGTTGCTGATACTTTTTGAGGAAGGAAGTTGGATGGTGGCGTTGATTCTTTGGGGAGCTTGTATTGTGTAAGACATACCAGATGATGAAACGATTTATTTTTATACAAAGTTAGTGTAAAAGAGGCAAATTCTTTCGGACTGGAACCCCAATTTTATAATTGAGGAGTGGATTCTTGAAGAATTTATTTGTTCAATCCAAAAGATTGCATTAACTTTGCACCCGCATTTCGGGGTGTAGCTC
>CAVEJA010000006.1:0-2493 GCA_963615745.1 Duodenibacillus sp. | reverse complement strand
CTTGCATGTGTTAAGCCTGTAGCTAGCGTTCATCCTGAGCCAGGATCAAACTCTTCATTGTAAATTGTAATCTTTTTTCTTTTCACGGGGCATCCTCCCACAGGGAGGACGCCCCACGCGTCCGGCGGGCGGAGCTCGTCCGCCGCGGCCGGGACGCGGGCCTCGCGCTTGCTGTCTCGTTGCAATTCTACCAAATATCGCCGCAAGCCTACCCCCGGCCGGAACACCCGGCGGTCTCGGATTGCGGGTGCAAAAGTACGAACTTCACACGATACGAGCCAAATATCAGACGGACTTTTTTCAAAGGAAATTCCACACCCCCGCACAAACCGCTGAGAGACAACGAGAAAAATTTTAAAGGAAAAATAAAAGAAAAACATTCTTGAAAAAGAGATGCAGCGTTATGTAACCTTTTCTTTACAGTTTTACCTTTGGCATTCTTTTCTACAGGACAACTCCGACAAAGGTACAGGAAACAAACATTTATTTCCGCTATCAAACGCACACCATACTTAACTTCTTCCTAACTTTGTCTCTGACAAACACATTAATAAGATGAATATAAATGAAGAAGAAGCCCTGAAATATCATTCCTCAGGCAAGCCCGGCAAGATTGAAATCACCCCAACCAAGCCCTATTCCACACAAAAGGACCTGTCTTTAGCCTACTCTCCTGGAGTAGCTGTCCCCTGTCTTAAGATTCAAGACAAACAACAAGATGTATACAAATACACTAACAAGGGGAATCTTGTTGCCGTAATATCCAACGGAACCGCAGTCCTGGGTCTGGGAAACATCGGGGCGATGAGCGGGAAGCCTGTCATGGAGGGAAAATGCCTCTTGTTCAAGATATATGCAGGCGTTGATGCCTATGATATTGAAATCAACGAAACAGACCCAGAGAAATTCATCGCTGCCGTAAAAGCCATAGCCCCCACTTTCGGAGGCATCAATCTGGAAGACATCAAAGCTCCGGAATGTTTTGAAATAGAGAAAAGGCTTAAAGAAGAACTTGACATTCCCGTCATGCACGACGACCAGCACGGAACAGCCATTATCTCTTCCGCCGGATTGCTAAACGCCTGCGAAATCGCAGGAAAGAAACTGAACGACATACGGCTCGTCGTAAGCGGAGCAGGGGCAGCAGCCATTGCATGTACCCGCCTGTACGTATCACTTGGGGTTCGCAAGGAGAACATCCTGATGCTGGATCGCAACGGGGTCATCACTTCCGATCGCACCAACCTTACTCCCCAAAAAGAAGAGTTCGCTACAGACCGCAGGGATGCGCATACACTTGAAGAAGCTATTAAAGACGCAGACGTCTTCATCGGACTGTCCAAAGCCGGTGTTCTCACCCAAGCCATGGTAAAAACCATGGCGAAGAACCCTATTATCTTCGCCTTGGCAAACCCTAATCCGGAAATCACCTACGAGGACGCAGTCGCCGCACGCCCTGATGTCATCATGAGTACGGGGCGATCAGACTACCCCAACCAGATCAACAACGTCATCGGATTCCCTTATATCTTCCGAGGAGCTCTTGACACAGCCGCCACCAGCATCAACGAGGAAATGAAGATAGCCGCAGTAAAGGCTATCGCCGAACTCGCCAAAGCCCCTGTACCCGATGTGGTAAACCGCATTTATCATGTCAATCAGCTTTCTTACGGTAAAGACTATTTTATTCCCAAGCCCGTAGACCCCCGTCTTATCACCTGGGTATCCATAGCGGTTGCCAAGGCTGCCATAAAGAGCGGCGTCGCCCGCAAGGAAATCACCAACTGGGGAGAATACCGCATCAAACTCCGTGAGATGATGGGGCAGGAAACCAAGTTTACCCGTTCCATTTATGATGCCGCACGCAGACATCCCAAGCGTGTTGTTTTTGCGGAGGGTTCTCATCCGAAGATGATTCAGGCTGCCGCCCTGGCGAAGGAAGAAGGTATCTGCACCCCTATCCTATTAGGCAGCCAAGAGTTTATTACAAAAGTGGCAAAAGAACAGAATGTGGATCTGTCCGACATCCAAATCGTAAATCTTCGGGACACAGCCCTTGCCACCAAACGCGAACAGTATGCAGAAAGTCTTGCGAAGATGAGACAACGCGAAGGTATCACCTACGAGATGGCAAATGACATGATGTATGACCGCAATTATTTTGGCATGATGATGGTGGAAAGCGGGGATGCCGACGCATTGGTCACCGGACAGTACAGCAAATACAGTGATACCATCCAAGCCGCAAAGACCATCATAGGAATCAGAGCCCCCTACAAGCATTTCGGGACAATGCACATCATCAACTCCAAGAAAGGCTTATACTTCATTGCCGATACGCTCATCAACCGCCATCCCGACCCTGAAACCATCTTCGACATCGCACGCCTCACCGCCCAGTCTGTCAAGTTCTTCAACAGGAAACCCGTTATGGCAATGATTTCCTACTCAAACTTCGGTTCAGACAAAACCGGCTCACCAGCCATAATGCAC
>CAVEJA010000005.1:0-3001 GCA_963615745.1 Duodenibacillus sp. | reverse complement strand
ACAGTGACTTTGTGTCCTTTTCCCAGGGATTTCCCCTTGTATTTGTATTGTGCTGTGGCTGCGAAAGGAAGTGCCAGCAGAATAAGAAGAATGATTTTCTTGTTCATAATTATTGTGTTTGTGATTTATTTTACAAGCATTACCAGGTATTTGCTGATGCTCCAGAATGTGTCGGGGTCTTTAATATATAATGTATATTGCTTTTTGCTGTCGCTTTCCAGCGTGTAGGAGCCGGCGGGATGTGAGGTGAGAAGCTGTACGTTCTTGGAGTATAGCTTGATGGACTTGACAACGCGTGTGTCTATCTTGGTGAAATAGTCCTTGTTGAAGTCGGAGGACTTGAGCACCTCGCTGCTTTTGATGATTCCCTGGCTCTTTAACTCCTTCTTCGTTCCGAACACATACCATGCCGTATGCAGCTCTTTGTCCTGCTTGTTCATGGTCATTGTCTTTTCCGCATTGTCTGCGGTGAGGTGGGTCACGTTGGTGTTGAGCTTGGTTATCTGCTGTCCTTGCTCCTCTATCTTGATGTCTTTTTCTCTGAGTTGCGCCTGCAGCTCGTCGATTTGCTTCTGTTTCTCGTTCATTTGCAGCGTCAGTTCCTCAATGGTGGCACTTAGTTTGTCGGCGTTGAGGGTGCTGTTTTTGAGTTGTTGCTGCAAGCGTATGATGCGCTCTCTGTTGAGTTGCATGGTGCGCTGTATGAAGGAGATGTTTTCCAGAATGTCGTTCTTGGACATTTTCTCCGTGCCTATGCCGTTCAGATTCACGCGTCCCTGAACCCTGTTTATCTCGCGGAAACCTTCCTGTATGTCATTGAACGTGCCCAGGATGTCGTTCAGCTCGGCATCTTTCTGGTTGATGATTTGCTGCAGGGAGTCATGGACGGTGTCAGTGGCTATATCGGATTTCTGTTGTTGCTTGTTACATCCAACCAAAGCAAGAATGCATGCAATGGAAATAAATAATTTCTTCGTCATGTGATTCATATTTCAGGTTATTGTTAATCGTTTTCTCCTTCCAGGACAAGGACAAACTCACCTCGTGGCTCTGTCTGCGTGAAGTGGTCTATGGCTTCCAGCAATGTTCCCCGGAAGATTTCCTCGTGGATTTTTGATATTTCCCGGCATACGGCGATGTGCCTTTCGCCCCCGAACGCCTCTGCGAACTGGGTCAGGGTCTTGAGGACACGGTATGGAGATTCGTAGAACACGATGGTGCGTTTCTCTCCAGTCAGATTGCTGATGCGTGTGGCGCGCCCCTTTTTCTGCGGAAGAAAGCCCTCGAAGACGAATCTGTCGCAGGGTATGCCGGAGGCGACGAGTGCGGGAATGGCGGCTGTGGCTCCGGGAAGGCACTGAACCTCAATGCCCAGCCTGACACATTCGCGTACAATAAGGAAGCCCGGGTCGCTGATTCCCGGAGTTCCCGCATCGCTGATGAGGGCGATGGTCTCGCCGGCTTTGAGCCTGCGGGCGATGTCTCCCACTTTTCCATGCTCGTTGTATTTGTGGTAAGCCTCCAGTTGGTTCTTGATGTCATAGTGGTTCAGCAGAACACGGGATGTCCGGGTGTCTTCCGCCAATATGAGATCGGCTTCTTTGAGGATGCGCAATGCCCTAAGCGTGATGTCCTCAAGGTTTCCAATGGGAGTAGGTACAATATACAGCATAGTCATGCAAAGGTAGTAATTAATTTGTTAATGGGCGGAAGTAAGGCTTTTTCTGTTTTGTGGATTGCCCGGATCACAATGTGGGGATGGTCGGTTTGCAGATTTGCCCGGAATCACTATCTTTGCTTCATATATTAATGTAAAGGAGTATGTTCGAGCAAGAGATTACATTCGACCGCTTTGTCCGCGGACTGATAGTCTGTCTAGGGGTGGTGATGGCTATTTACGCTGTCAGTTATCTGAGCAGCGTGCTGATACCGTTCTTCGTGGCATGGTTCATAGCCTATCTTATTTTCCCGATTGTGCATTTCCTTCAGTACAGAGTGCGCCTCCGCAGCAGGATATTGAGCATATTCGTCGCCCTGTTGCTGATAGGCGGGGTGCTTTATGGGTTCGTCGTGCTGACAGCCCCGTCGGTAGGGCATGAGCTTTCCCGGTTCAAGGAAGAGGTGGTGACCTCGTTTGATAAAGTATCCTCCAATTCCAGTATCCCGCCTGTGATAGAGCAGTATGTGAAACGGCAGTCCCGGAATCTGGATCTCAAGTTCCTTACCGGGCAGAAGGAATTCCTTGGAATGCTCAAGGAGTATGTGCCCAAGCTGTGGGTATTGCTTTGTGAGACGGCGAACATCATCATAGGAATCGTCGGGTCTCTGGTGGCGGTGCTGTATCTGTTTTTTATCCTGTACGATTATGAGAAACTGTATCATGGGTTTATACGGATGTTCCCGGCAAGCAAGCGGCCTTTTGTCAAGGAACTGGCAAACGACCTTTCCAGGGGTATGAACAGCTACTTCCGTGGTCAGGCGTTGATATCGCTGTGCGTGGGCATCCTGTTTTCCGTAGGTTTTCTGATTATCGGCTTCCCTCTGGCTATACCGATAGGGCTGTTCATAGGTCTTCTGAGCCTCATTCCCTATATGCACGCCTTCGGTTTGATACCCATTTTCCTCTTCTCTCTGATAAAGGCGTCCAGCACCGGACAGAATTTCTGGGTGATATTGTGCTCCGCTCTTTTGGTGTTTCTGTGCGTCCAGATCATTCAGGACACAATCCTTACTCCCCGCATTATGGGCAAGGCTGTGGGACTGCCCCCTTTCCTTATCCTGCTTTCGCTTTCCGTATGGGGCTATCTGCTGGGGATAATAGGCATGATTATCGCTCTTCCGCTGACTACGTTAATCATTTCTTACTATAAGCGTTACGTGAGCAGGGAGTAAAAAATATAAGGAAAGCCTTTGTTCGTTCGAAAGTTTGTTGTAATTTTGCACCCGATAAAAGAAAAGGGAGATCCGCTAGCTCAGCTGGTAGAGCACAACACTTTTAATG
>CAVEJA010000004.1:0-4607 GCA_963615745.1 Duodenibacillus sp. | reverse complement strand
CGCCTATGCTGACTACAAGTACGGTAATGATGATCACCAAAGAGAGTACGGCATCTATCTCCACCCAGTTGTGGACAAGCATTTTTGCCCCGATGAATAACAGCAAGACGCTTACTCCTGTCTTCAAATAACGGAATTTGTCGGCGATAGCCGCAAGGAGAAAGAACATGGCGCGAAGACCCAGAATGGCAAAAACATTGGAGAAGAAAACCACATAGGGGTCAAGGGTTACGGAAAAGACTGCCGGGATGCTGTCGAAAGCGAAGATGAGGTCGCTGAACTCAATGACAAGGACTGTTACAAACAGCGGAGTAAGCAGCCATTTCCCTTCCTGCCTGATGAAAAAACGGTCTCCCGCAAATTGCGGATGGATTCTTCCTGTCTTGGAAAGCAGTCTTACCACCGGGTGTTTCTCCACTTCGATTTTCTCTTCCGCGCTATTTCCTCTGTACATCTTCACCGCACTGTATATCAGTACGGCTCCGAAGAGAAGCAGTACCCAGTCGAAACGGCTGATCACGGCTGATCCGAGGAAGATGAAAACGAAACGGAGAACTATCGCTCCGAGGATACCCCAGTTCAATACATGCTGGTACTCGTCTTTTCCTACGCCGAAAGAGGCGAAAATCATCATCATGACAAACAGATTGTCTACGGACAGGGTCTTTTCTATCAAATATCCGGAGATATAGGTCACGGTCATATAATGCCTGTACTGCTGCAGACTTTCCTCAAAACTGTCAGGATTCAGTTTCAGGTGCGCAGCATAACGTGAGGCTACCGCCTGCAAGTCGTTGAAATCGGCTATTCCGTGAACGATGTCGCCTTTGAACCAAAGGAAAACGGAGAAAGCGAGGGCGAGAATTATCCAGACGCTGGTCCAGATTCCTGCCTCTTTTATGGAAACCTCGTGCGCTTTCTTGTCAATAACGAGCATATCGACAATCAGAATGGTGGCGATGAAAAGGACAAAGCCGCAGAGAAACAGGGTTTCGGAAGATAGTAGCATGGTTTTCTTAGGGGAATATTGAATTGTTCAGGGTGCAAAGTTATAACATTTATCTTCTTTTTCGAAGGGAAACAAAGGCGAATTGAATGTATTTGTTCCGTATTCCTGCTGTCCTGTCTCTGTGAAATCCCCGGTAATATTGGCGCGTCTGCCATGACTGTCATCTTTTTTTCTTACTTTTGCAGTCACGTTTATTCCTCTCTGTTTCTTCTGTTGGCAAGGAAAATATCCATATTGGCGTGTCTCGTGCAACTGCTTTTCTTCGTTGCAAGCTGTTCTTCCGAAAAGTTCTTGACGGAAGACCAGCATATTCTGACCTCTGTCAAAATCAAGTCCGCGGATGGAAAGATAGATGTTTCCTCCTGCAAGAACCATTTGAGACAGAACGCCAACTCCAAATGGTTCAATCTGGTAAAAGTGCCGTTGGGCATCTATTGTATGTCCGGCAAGGACACTACGAAGTCTTTCAACAGATTTTTGCAGCGTCTGGGAGAAGCTCCTGTGGTCTACGATTCCCTGCTTGTGAGGAGCAGCGAGGCGCAGATAGCGGCGGCGGTGAAGGGCAGAGGGTATCTGAATGCGGAGGTCAGGTCAAAGACAAGGTTCAAAGGGCACAAGGCGAAACTGACATACGAGATTCATCCGGGAACGCAGTATGTCATCCGGTCTGTGAATTACGAGGTGGACGATCCGATGATCGACTCTGTCCTAAGGAAAACCATGGGGGGCAGCTTGCTGTCTGCCAATATGCCTTGCGATGTAAATGTACTGGATGCCGAGCGGGACAGGATCATCAGCACGCTGCATCGGGAGGGATATTATAAAGTGTTGAAGAAGTACATATACTATGATATAGATTCCGTTGCCGGCCCTAAGAACCTGGATCTCACCCTGCACTTTGACGGAAAATCCGTTGCGGCGGATTCCGTCGTGGACTACTCCCGTTACTGGATAGGGAACATCACGGTGAATGTCGGGGACAATGACGATATGACGGGAACTCCGCGCGACAGTATCAAGTACCGAGGGGTGTGGATTCGCTATTATGGCTCTCGCATACTCCGTCCCAATGTGATTTATTCGCAGTTGAACATTCAGCGAGGGGCGTATTACAGCGAGGAGAATGTGCGGACCACATACAATAATTTCTCCCGTTTGCAGATATTGCGCAACTCTTCCATACATTTTGAAGAGGTGGGAAGCGGCATCTTGAATTGCAGGGTAACGCTGCATACGGACAAGTTGAATCAGGTTTCTGCCGAACTGGAGGGGACAAATACCTCAGGTGATTTGGGCGTGGCTTCCTCTGTCAGTTTCACAAACCGCAATTTGTTTCATGGGTCGGAGGTGTGGTCTACCAAGATAAAAGGTGCTTTCGAGGCGATAAGAGGCTTGGAGGGATATTCCGACCAGAATTTTTTCGAGTTGTCCGTAGAGAGCCGCATTGCTTTCCCCCGGATTATCATACCTTTTCTTTCCGAGCATAAGAGGTTCTCTTTGCATGGCTCTTCTGAAATATCGCTGCAGTTCAACACGCAGGAACGCCCCGAATTCCACAGGAGAGTCCTTACCGCCCTGTGGAGTTACAAATGGAACGGCAGGCGCAACAGGCATCAGCACAAGTTGGATGCCTTGGGACTGAACTATGTATATATGCCTTGGATTTCCAGTACTTTCCGAAAGGATTACCTGGAAAACAACAATGACCGTTTTGCCATAGTGCGTTATTCCTACGAGAATCTGTTCATTTTGAACAGCTCCTATAACTTTATATACAAGTCCTCCGGGGCAGGAACAAATCTGGACAAGCAGAAGAATACCTATCAGATTCATTACGGTATTGAGTCCGCCGGCAATATCCTGTACTTGCTGTCCCGTGCGTTGGATGTGAAAAAGGACAGCGAGGGACGCTATACGTTGTTTGATGTGGCGTATGCCCAGTATTTGAAGTTTGATGCGGACTATGCGCGGAGCATCTCTTTGAACAAGAGCAACACGCTGGCGATGAGAGGGGCGTTTGGTTTGGTGCTTCCTTATGGCAACAACAGCATCGTGCCTTACGAGAAACGCTATTTCGCCGGCGGTGCCAACAGTGTCCGCGGATGGTCGGTGCGGGAATTAGGACCGGGATCTTTCAAGGGAGAGGACGGAAAGATTGATTTCATCAACCATACGGGCAATCTCAAGCTTCTTTTCAACCTGGAGCTGCGCTCCTATTTGTTCTGGAAACTTAGCGGAGCTTTGTTCGTGGATGCCGGGAATATCTGGACCACGCATGACTATGCGGCGCAACCGGGAGGGCTGTTCCGCTTTGATACGTTCTATAAGCAGATTGCCGCATCCTATGGCTGGGGGCTTCGTTTCAATTTCGACTACTTCATACTTCGGTTCGATATGGCGATGAAAGCTGTGTCACCCTGTTACAGCACCACGAGGGAGCATTATCCTTTGCTGCATCCTGATTTTCAGCGGGACTTTACCTTCCATTTTGCGGTGGGGCTTCCTTTCTAAACCTCATTTTCCGTCGCTTTTATACCCCCTGTTCCCGATGTTTCTCCTCTTGTAGAGAGGTTTCTTCTACTCTAAAAACACGGCAAATATTTGGCGATAATCGCGGATAGGTGCGAAATAGAGCGTCCGATAATCGCGGATAGGTGTAAATTTGCACGAAAATTAATCGCGGATAGGTGTGGATTATGGATAGGAAAGTATATGGTCAGTTGTTGAGATGGAAGCAGGAAAGGCATGGTGAGAGTGCCGTTCTTGTGAATGGTGCGCACCGTGTGGGGAAGAGTTACATCGTGAAAGAGTTTGCCCGAAAGGAATACAAAAGTTACATTTTGCTCGACTTCAACAAGGTGGGGAAGAATGTAAAAGACCTTTTTGATAACTATCTCAACGACCTTGATACGTTCTTTATGTATCTGAGCAGTTACACCAACACACCGCTCTATCCCAAGGATTCGGTTATTATTTTCGATGAGGTGCAGTTATTTCCCCGTGCCCGCACTGCCATCAAGTATCTGGTGGAAGACGGACGCTACGACTACATTGAGACAGGCTCGCTCGTTTCCATCAAGAAGAATGTGGAAGACATCATGATTCCTTCGGAGGAGGAGGAGATATTGATGTACCCGATGGACTTTGAGGAATTTCTCTGGGCAATGGGTAATGAGACCCTCATGCCTCTCATCCGCCTCAACTTCGAGAAGAAGCACGAGATGGGACAGGTGATGCATCGCAAAGCCATGGACTATTTCCGTCAATACCTCATTACTGGCGGTATGCCGCAAGCCGTGGCGAAATATCAGGAGACCAAGGACTTCAACCAGGTAGACTGGGTGAAACGGCAGATCTTGCGTCTTTACCGCAATGACATACAGAAATATGCTTCCTCGTATGCGCCGAAGGTGACAAGGGTATTTGACACACTTCCCTCGCAACTACAGAAGCACGAGAAGAAATTCACGCTGAAAGCACTGACAGAGGGGGCAAGGATGCGTGACTACGAGACAGCCTTCTTCTGGTTGTCGGATGCCATGATTGTAAATATGGCGTACAATACGACAGAACCAAGTATCGGTCTCGGGCTGAACAC
>CAVEJA010000003.1:0-6464 GCA_963615745.1 Duodenibacillus sp. | reverse complement strand
CTGCTGTCAATTGTACTTTCAAGGCATTATGATGGTCAAACAAGTAACGCCAGAGTGCTTTTGCCGCCAACCGCTGGTTCTTATACATCTGATCATTGACATCACCAAGATAAAAGGACGAGCCCAAACCTCCGCCTATCTCCATACGGAACTCGGCATCCTCCTGGGCTAAAGCGACAGTCGGGAGGAAAAAACATCCCAACGCAAGCAAGCCAAACAATCCTTTTTTCCTGATATTCATCTATTCCGTAAACGATGTCTGGTTTTGTTTGAATCCCAAACGGTTGATTCTACCGCGCCAGACCTCCCCGGTTCCGCCACAGATTATCCACAGATACTTGTCCTCATCCACCACCCAGCTGAAATTGGATGCCGTGATAGAACTCGGATGGATGTATGTGGAGCTTTGCGGAATCCATGTGCGCCCGCCGTCATTGCTCAAATGAAAGAGCGAAAGCGTATCGTTCTCTATCCCCATGGCAAACACCCTGCTGTCATATTTCACCAGTTGGATGTTGTAGAATGAGGGATAAGGATACTGGGCATCGGACTCGGATTCATATATATTCCAAGGTTCGGAATTGCTCCCCTCGTTGTCAATCACCTTTTTCCACTCTACATGGCTCTCACCGGCAACTCCTCCTAACAGCACATACTCGAAATCAGAGTTGAAACTCATAGGAAGCCATACAGAGGAATAGGCAGAGGACGGGAGCTTCTCTTGCTGGCTTTCCACAAGATCCTTCTCCCATGTCACACCGTCCGCGGATTTATATATCTCATTCCCCTTTTTGGCAAACAGGAAAGAGCTGCCTGCGGCAATGAATGCGGCAGGAGAAAAGTCGCTGCCGCTTTCCGTCCATGTCAGCCCGTCAGCGGATGTGACTATCTTGCCGTTTTGAACAGTATAAAACACATCGTTGAACAACTGCACGGAGCAGGGATCAAAATCCGTCAAGGACAACAAGGAAGAAGTCCATTGCGATGGAGCGTCCTTGGAAGCCGTCAGCAACAAGGAATTGCCAGAGGAAAGAGCAAAGACATAGACCTTTCCATCTTTATAAAAGGCTCTCTGGGAAGTTATCCCCATCATTTCCGCATGGGATTCCACCTCTTTGTACCACACAAACAGCTCCGGATTGACCTGATGGACATTGATAGAGACCTTGTATGTCTTCTTTGCCTTCCCCGAATAGGAATAACAGGTGAACACCCGCGGGGTAGTGAAATCCATGGAGTCCGTAGAGGAATACAGGGTATCATTGCCCGCTGCCGTCTGATAGGTGGTATAGCCATCGCTGGAGACGGAGGAGAAAATCACCTTGTCCACATAAGTACCCAGAGGAAGGGAGTCCGGATTATAAATCTCGCCTTTGTACTGGTCTATATACAGCGGATACAAACTTCCGGCAATGGTTGTCACATAGGAAGTGTCCTTTCCTGCCGATGTGGTATAGGAGACGAGACGCTTCAGATTCCCGATGGTCATATTTGTAATGGAGCAATTGTTCCCCACATAGTCCACCGTGTCCGTGTCATCGCTATTACAAGAGGAGAAAACGCTTGCAAACACGATTGCCACAAACAGAAATATATGATATGATCTGCGCATATTTTTCTTCAAAAGGATTGTTTTATGAGTGCAAAAGTACTGACTTTTAGAGAAACTTGCCTATACAGGCTGTTGAAAATACGCCTTTTTGCTAATTACCATCCTCCGGTTCTCCCTGCTCTTCCATCGCATCCTCATCAGAAAAGCCCTCTTGGTCATCGGACATTCCCCCTGAGGGAGAAACCATATCGGGCATTCCCTCGTTACTGTCCATTTGTTCGACAGGGGGATTTTCATGTATCTTCATCATTGAACCTTGAGGATGACGAAGCCACATCCAAACCAGAAACGACAATACAAGGATTGCCAGAACGATCAGAACCAGTATCGGGCGGTGTATTTTGTGCGAATGGACAGACTGCGCCTTGCCTGCGGTGTCTGAAACGGTGTTTCCCAGGGATGCGGCAACTTCTTTCCTTGTCAAACGGCATCCGCATTTCGGACAGATTCTGTTCATATCCGAGATGCTTTCTCCGCAAGAGGGACAAACCACCGTGGAGACTTTCCAGTCAGGCCGTCCTCCGAGAGAACATCCGCAATCGGGGCAACGCCCCCGTTTCTCATCCAACAACTTCCCACATTCAGGACAACGCACCAGCACCACAGCCTCGTCCTCTCCGTCCGCGTCCCTTTCTTCCTTTCCCTTTTCCATATTTAAAGGGGAGGTATCCAGCAACATTCCACAACTCATACAGAACTTATCATCCTCTCCCACCTCCGCTTGGCATTGGGGACAAAGTCTCTTCCGCTCCATTTTCTTTCCGCAATGCGGACAAAACAGGGCGGTATCAGGTACTGGATTCTCACAGTATCGGCATTTCCGCATCTTCTTCTTTGTTTATTAATTGTCGCAAAAATATAACTTTAGGAGGGAATCGCGCATTAATATTCTCTAAATGTCACATAAAGAACATAAATCCCTACATCCTCATGCCTCTTTCCCACACGCTGGAAACGCTCTTCCATCCCCCTTTCTCCCACCGTCCGTTTCATATTTCGCCATGCAGACTTTCCAAACGCACCGAATTTCTTTCATTTTGACTTGTTTTTCTCTCCTCATATAGACAAAGTGTAATTTTCCGATGCGAAATTGCACGTTTGTCAATTCCTGTGATTAATTTTGCAGACAGATTTTCAATAAACAGAATACACAAAGACATACAATGACAAAGAAAGTTCCACTACAACAAAACGGACTATACACCCCCGAAAACGAGCATGATGCTTGTGGTATCGGAATGGTTGTCAATATAAAGGGGAACAAATCCCACCAGTTAGTAGAATCCGCCCTGACTGTATTGGAGAACATGCGCCATCGCGGAGCGGAAGGCGCGGACAACAAGACAGGAGACGGAGCGGGTATCTTGGTCCAAATACCTCATGAGTTCACCTTGTTGCAAGGCATACCTGTCCCCGAGAAAGGACATTATGGTACAGGTCTTGTCTTTTCGCCCAAGGATTCCAAGCGGAAAGAAGCCATTTTTACCGCCATCACAGAAGAAAGTGACAATGCGGGATTCAAGATTCTGCATCTCCGTCCCGTACCCGTAGACAGCTCCTGTCTGGGAGAAGCCGCTCTGAAAAACGAGCCGGACATCACCCAGATATATCTTGTTCCCGACTCGGACATGGAAACAGACGAGCTGGAGCGCAAGTTGTATATTCTCAGGAAGAAGATAGAGAGACGTATCCACGACGAGGATTTCTATATCGTCTCTCTTTCCGCCAAGATTCTTATATATAAAGGAATGTTGTCCAGCCTCCAGCTGCGTCAATACTTCAAGGATCTGACCACTCCCTACTTCACTACCGGTCTGGCACTGGTACATTCCCGTTTCTCAACCAACACTTTCCCGCGCTGGTCTTTGGCACAGCCATTCCGTCTGCTGGCACACAATGGTGAGATAAACACGATTCGTGGCAACAGAGGGTGGATGAAAGCCCGTGAGAACGTGCTTTCATCACCGAACTTAGGCAACGTGAAGGAGATTCTCCCCATCATACAGCCGGGAATGAGCGACTCCGCATCGCTGGACAACGTGCTGGAATTTTTTGTCATGAGCGGTATGAGCCTGCCGCAAGCCATGGCGATACTCGTCCCGGAGAGTTTCAACGACAGGAATCCTATCAGTCAGGAGTTGAAAGACTTCTACGAATACAACTCCATCCTCATGGAACCATGGGACGGCCCTGCGGCTCTCGTATTCAGCGACGGCAGATACGCAGGCGGAATGTTGGATAGGAACGGCCTTCGTCCTGCCCGTTACACCATCACCAACGATGGATTCATCACCGTAGCCAGCGAGGTCGGTGTAATGGATTTCGACCCCGCCAAAGTGGTAGAGAAAGGAAGACTGCAACCCGGAAAGATGTTGATGATTGACACTCAGGAAGGGAAGATATACTATGACGGGGAAGTCAAGGAGCAACTTGCGCACATGCACCCTTACGGAAAATGGTTGAGCGAGAACCGAATCCAGTTAGAGAAGCTCAAAAGCGGCAGGAAAATAGACAATGCCGTAGAGAATCTCAACCAGAAACTCCTCTGTTTCGGTTTCGACAAGGAATCCATTATGAAGACCATCGCCCCGATGTGTATCAACGGGGTCGAGCCTACCGCCTCTATGGGCAACGATACGCCTTTGGCTGCGGTCAGTGACCGTCCGCAAATCTTCTTCAACTATTTCCGCCAGCAGTTCGCCCAAGTGACCAATCCCGCAATAGACCCTATCCGCGAGCAGTTGGTAATGTCTCTGACAGAGTATATCGGAGCTGTCGGTTCCAATATTCTTACTCCCGACGAGAACAATTGTAAAATGGTAAGGTTGCCTTTCCCTGTCTTAAACAACACGCAGCTTGACCTGCTCTGCAACATTCGATACAAAGGATTCAAGACGAAGAAACTGCCTATGACCTTTGAGACAGGCAGAGGGGAAGAGGGGCTGAAGACTTCTCTGGACAAACTCTGCCGGGAAGCGGAGGCCAGTGTCGAGCAGGGCATCAATTACATTATCCTGAGCGACCGTTTTGTAGACGAGACCCATGCCGCCATACCTTCCTTACTGGCTGTAAGCGCGGTTCATCACTACCTCATAGCAGTAGGAAAAAGGGTGCAGACAGCACTGATTGTGGAGAGCGGAGAGATTAAGGAAACCATGCACGCCGCCTTATTGCTGGGCTACGGAGCATCCGCTATCAACCCTTACATGGTCTTTGCCGTCATTGACGATCTGGTAAAGAACAAAAAGATACAGGAAGACTACGCCACAGCGGAGAAAAACTTCATCAAAGCCCTCAACAAAGGGTTCTACAAGATCATGTCCAAGATGGGAATCTCTACGATTCGTTCCTATCGCGGTGCGAAACTCTTCGAGAGTGTCGGACTCGGTGAGGACTTGCTTCGCAAATATTTCGGAACGGAAATCTCCACTATCGGAGGTATCGGACTGAAGCAAATCACCAAAGATGCCATCAAACTGCATGACAAAGCCTTTTTCCCCGAGGACAACGACCCTCAGGATATACCTTCCGTAGGCCGCTTCGCCTATCGGAAAGACGGCATCCGGCACGCCTGGACTCCCGATGTCATCGCCGCACTGCAACTCGCCACACGAACCGGGAGTTACGAAAAGTACAAATCATACACCCATCTGGTGGACGAGAAAGAGAAACCCATCTTCATAAGGGATTTCTTTGACTTCAAGAAAGCGGACAAAGCCATCAATATAAAGGAGGTAGAACCCGTAGAAAGCATCGTAAAGCACTTCGTCACCGGAGCTATGAGCTTTGGCGCGCTCAGCAAGGAGGCTCATGAAGCCATCGCCCTTGCCATGAACAAACTGGGAACTCGCAGCAATACCGGCGAGGGAGGCGAGGACAACACCCGTTTCTCCGAGACCGTAGACGGAGTGTCCCTCAGCAGCAAGACCAAGCAAATCGCTTCCGGGCGATTCGGCGTGACCACGGAATATCTTGTCAATGCGGAAGAGCTGCAAATCAAAGTGGCTCAGGGAGCGAAACCCGGGGAAGGCGGACAACTTCCGGGCTTCAAAGTAAACAGCATCATCGCCAAGACACGTAACTCCATTCCAGGGATTACCCTTATATCTCCGCCTCCTCATCACGACATCTACTCCATTGAGGATCTGGCGCAGCTGATATTCGATTTGAAGAACGTCAATCCCACAGCGGCGGTAAGCGTCAAATTAGTAGCCGAAAGCGGTGTGGGAACTATCGCCGCCGGTGTGGCAAAAGCCAAGGCGGATCTTATCGTCATCTCCGGAGCGGATGGAGGTACGGGAGCAGCTCCGCAGTCCTCTATGCGATGGGCGGGTGTCTCTCCTGAAATCGGTCTGAGCGAGACCCAGCAGACCCTTACTCTGAACGGTCTCCGCCAGCAAGTGCGGATTCAGGCTGACGGACAGTTGAAAACAGGACGGGATGTCATTCTGATGGCTCTCTTGGGAGCGGACGAATTCTCCTTCGGAACACTTCCCTTAATCGTATTGGGATGTGTCATGATGAGGAAATGCAACACCAATCTGTGTCCGATGGGAGTTGCCACCCAGGACGAAGAACTGAGGAAACACTTCATTGGGAAATCGGAATACATTGTAAATTACTTCACGTTCCTTGCCCAGGAAGTACGCGAGTACCTCGCTTCCATGGGTTATAAGAAGCTGGAGGACATCATAGGACGCACAGACCTCATCCTGAGAAAGAAGCATCTGACGGAGAAATCCGACGAGCTGGACTTCACCCGCTTGCTTTGCAAACAGGAAAGCAATGAGGGACTTCACTATGACGGAAGACCTTTCCAGACCATCAGCGGTGTTCTGGACGACCGTATCAT
>CAVEJA010000002.1:1616-2370 GCA_963615745.1 Duodenibacillus sp. | reverse complement strand
TATTGATGCCAGACAGAGGCAAGTATATATTAACCTTACTGTCCGTCTTTACATAGGAGAATCTGCTCCGGAAGAAGAATACCAGACAATACAATATCCAGATGTTTCAAAATGCCCCCCTGCCATTATTGTCGGGGCTGGACCAGCAGGTCTCTTTGCAGCACTCAGACTTTTAGAACTTCATTTCCGACCCATCATTTTGGAAAGAGGGAAGAATGTCCACCAAAGAAGAAAAGACATAGCCCTTATATCCAGAGAACACACCGTCAATCCTGAAAGCAACTATTCGTTTGGAGAAGGAGGGGCAGGGGCATATAGTGACGGAAAACTCTATACCAGAAGTATAAAACGAGGCAATGTCGGCAAAATCCTGAATATCTTTTGCCAACACGGAGCAAGTACCAGTATTCTTTCTGATGCCCATCCTCATATTGGCACAGACAAACTTCCTCAAGTAATCGAGAACATCAGGAACACCATTATTTCCCATGGAGGAGAAGTTCACTTTGAAACACGAGCTTCCCAAATACTCATCGACCATCACAATACTGTCGGAGGGGTACTCACAGACAACGGACAAACCTTTAATGGTCCTGTCATTCTCGCTACAGGACATTCCGCACGGGATGTTTACCAGTTCCTCCATCAGCAAAACATTCTCTTAGAAGAGAAAGGACTTGCCATAGGAATCCGGTTGGAACATCCCTCACACCTCATTGACTCCATCATGTACCACAACAAAAACGGGCGGGGG
>CAVEJA010000002.1:0-1606 GCA_963615745.1 Duodenibacillus sp. | reverse complement strand
GGGGAATATCTTCCTGCCGCAGAATACAGACTGTCCACACAGGTAGACGGACGTGGAGTATATAGTTTCTGTATGTGTCCTGGAGGATTTGTCGTTCCCGCCGCATCAGACACCTCTCAAATAGTTGTCAATGGAATGAGTCCTTCCGGGAGAAATTCCCTTTGGAGCAATTCGGGAATCGTCGTGGAAATCCATCCCGAAGATTTGCAGGAATCATCTATTCACGATTTCATGCACCAAATAGAAAAGGACGATTCTTTTATAGAGAAACATCCTGACGAATCCCTCCGCCACTCGCCATTAAACATGATGTTCCTTCAGGAAACTTTGGAATATGAGTGTTGGAGACAAGGCAATTACAAACAGACAGCTCCCTGCCAAAGGATGGCAGATTTCACAAATGGGCGTATAGGAACAGGCGACTTGCCCTCCACAAGTTATAGCCCCGGTGTCACCATCAGCCCTATACATTTTTGGATGCCCCGTTTCTTTACCTCCAGACTACAAACAGCCCTCAGGTATTTCGGTAGACAGCACCATGGCTTCCTTACAAATGAAGCTTCTATTTTAGCTGTTGAAACACGGACTTCCTCCCCTGTGAGAATACCAAGAGACAAAGAAAAATTGTCTCACATTCAGACAGCCGGTCTATATCCCTGCGGAGAAGGTGCCGGATATGCAGGTGGCATTATTTCCGCAGCCATTGACGGAGAACGATGCGCAGAAGCATTGGCTTCATTTTACAATTAATATTTTCCCCTTTTTATCTTTTCTCACAACGAAATATTCGACTATATTTATTATTTTTGCATAATAGTATTTGTCAGATTTAAGAATGAAAGAACTAAGAGTAATTATTAGCGGAGGAGGCACTGGAGGTCACATATTCCCAGCCCTGTCTATAGCAGAAGCCTTAAAGAAGAACTACCCTCATGTAGAGATTCTTTTTATAGGCGCATTAGGGCGTATGGAGATGACCAGAGTGCCTGAAGCCGGATATAAAATCAAGGGATTGGCAATCAACGGATTTGACAGGAAGCATCTTCTAAAGAACATAAAAGTATTATACCAGGCTCTTACCAGTCGGATGCAGGCAAAAAAAATCATCAAGGATTTCAAACCCATGGTTGTTGTTGGCGTAGGAGGATATGCCAGTGGCCCGACACTAAGCGCAGCAGAAGCTTTGGGCATCCCTACTCTGCTTCAAGAGCAGAATTCTTATGCGGGAGTTACCAATAAGATTCTTTCAAAGAAAGCTCATGCCATCTGCGTGGCATATGATGGCATGGAACGTTTTTTCCCCGCAGAGAAGATTATCTTCACCGGGAATCCCGTCCGACAGATTTTGAAAGAAATCAATATAACCCGCGAACTCGCCCTCAGAAGTCTTGGATTGGACCCTCTTAAAAAGACTGTTCTTATCATTGGAGGAAGCCTCGGAGCGCGTACTATAAACCAAAGCGTACTTTCCCACCTCTCCCTTATAAAGACGAGTGGTGTTCAATTCATCTGGCAGACCGGCAAATACTATAGCGCACAAATACAGGAGGAGCTCAAAAAGCAGGAAAAGCCGGAGAATCTTTATGTTTGCGACTTCATTCGTGAC
>CAVEJA010000001.1:1383-5087 GCA_963615745.1 Duodenibacillus sp. | reverse complement strand
TCTGTTCCTGGGGCATGAGTTCCGATTACAAGACAGCCTTACAGGAAGGAAGCAACATGGTAAGAATAGGAAGCAAGATATTCGGAGCCCGTCCTCCCAAAACCACTCAAACAAACTAACCGCATATATGCCGCAAACATCACTGAGAAGTCAGGAAATGCCCCAGTCTCCTATTAGGAAACTTGCCCCGTTGGCAGCCCAGGCTAAAGAAAAAGGAATCCATATTTACCATCTCAATATCGGGCAGCCGGATTTGCCTACTCCGGAAGTAGCATTGGATGCCATCAGGAATATAGATCGGAAAATATTGGAATACAGCCCCAGCCAAGGCTTTCTAAGCTATCGCAAAAAACTGGCTGGGTTCTACGGGAAATACAACATCAATGTCACCCCAGAAGACATCATCATCACTACATGATGTCATAGATATTTCCCCGATGGGATGCCGCACGGGATATTATCTGGTGGTATGGAACAGACATTCCATGGAGCAGATGATACAGGCTGTCACCAAGGCTCTGGAAGCGTGTCTGGGCTACGAGGAAGTGCCTGCCGCCAATCCCAAACAGTGCGGAAACTACAAGGACTTGTCCATAGATGCCGCAAAGACGGTGATAAAGCGTATTTTAGAGAGTGGTTTCAATCGTTACGAATAATAAAAAGAAGAGTATATGAACGCAAAAAGGATGTTTTTCCCCCTTTTTCTGGGGACATGTATGTGTGTCTGTTCCGCACAGGAATACAAGGAGACCCCAGCGGTCAAGTCCCGTATAGACTTCTATCCCTCCAAAACAGTCCTGTTGTATCCTGAAGGTCAGAAATCGGGAAAGGGAATTGTGGAGAACGGAGTAGAGATAACCAAGGGAGCGAGAGAGGATAACGGGCTGAGAGGCCCGGAGCAATGCTCTGCTTCCGGGGCTCGTAAGAACATTGGCGAGGAGGCGCGCATGGATTTCTATTTCCCCAAAAAGGGAAACGGGCAGTTGGTCGTGATGACTCCCGGGGGAGGTTACTCCCATGTCTCCACGTTCAACGAGGGCGTTTATGGTGCCAAATTCCTGACCGATAACGGCATTGCCGAACAAACATAAGACTGTGCCAATAGACGATGTGCAGAACGCAATGAGGTATTGCAGATACCATGCGAAGGACTGGAATATCCGTCAGGTCGGAGTTATGGGCGGCTCTGCGGGAGGCTATCTGGCTGCCAGTGCCTCCGTATTCTGGGAGGACAGCATCACCCGCCCGGACTTTGCGGTGCTGTTGTACCCCCGTCTGATGTTTGAAAGGGCGGACGAGTGTTCCACGCAGAAGAATCTGCTGGGAAAGGAGAGCGACTGGAAAGGCACGGCGGAGGAATGGGACAAGCTGTTGGCGGAATACAGCCTGCAAGGCTACGTGAATGCCAGAACTCCCATGACCTTTATCGTGCTGAGTTGTGATGACAAGACCGTGCCGGCGACGAATTTCATCCCTTATTACACCGAGTTGATAAAGAACAATGTCCGCACCGAGCTGCATGTGTTCCCTTATGGCGGGCATGGATGGGGGCATCGCTCGGCGGATATGGCAGGAAAGGGAAAGGATAAACTGGGTGCTTGCCGCCAGGATTTGCAGCGGATGCTCATACGCTGGCTGGGCGAGTGCATGCAGGAAACAAAGCCTTAGAGATAGGCATGATGGAAGAAGCTAAGACTTACACCAAACCCCATTATGTCCTTTTGGACGGTCTTCGCGGCGTGGCTGCCCTGATGGTTCTGGGCTATCACTTGTTTGAGGCTGTCGCTTTTGCGGCAGGCGCGCCCGAGCAGAAGATGTTCAACGGGTTTCTTGCCGTGGATTTCTTCTTCATTCTGTCGGGCTTCGTCATGGGGTATGCCTATGACAGCCGGTGGAAGACCATGACTGTGGGAGGCTTCGTGAAGCGTCGCCTTGTCCGTCTGCACCCTATGGTGCTTATGGGCGTGCTGATAGGGGTCGTTGCCTTTTGTGTTCAAGGATGCGAGAGATGGGACGGCTCTCATGTGTCCCTGTCTTTGCTGATGATTGGAACGCTGCTGGCATTGTTCTTGCTGCCCGTTCCCTCCTCTCTGGATGTCCGGGGAAACACCGAGCTTTTCCCTTTGAACGGCCCTCACTGGTCGTTGTTCTTTGAGTATATAGGAAGTCTGGTGTACGCCCTGTGTCTGCACCGTTTGTCAGACCGTGCTTTGAAGACATGGGTAGGTGTAATGGCGTTGGCTTTGCTGCTGATGGGGTTGTTCGGACCGGACGGAAGTATAGCCTATGGATGGTCTTCCCAACCAATCAATATGCTTGGCGGAAGCCTTCGTCTGCTGTTCTGCTACCCTATGGGACTGCTGTTGTCCCGTCTGTTTCTTCAGCATAGCCCCAAGGTGTTGGGCGGAAAGATGTTCTGGATATGCTCCTTGTTGTTGGTAATACTGCTCAGTATACCCAGTTTCCACCATACGGTGCTGAATGTAATATACCAGTTCTTGTGTGTCGCAGTCGCTTTTCCGTGTATAGTATGGCTGGCTGCGAGAGGGAATATCCAAGGCGGGGGGAAGAAAGCGGTGTCTTTTCTGGGTCGTCTCTCCTATCCGCTGTATGCGGTACACTATCCTTTTATATATATGTATATAGACTGGATAGGGCGGAACAGCGGTTCTTCTAATGGTGACGGGTGGCTGATGCCTGTGATTGTTTCTGTTGCCTCTGTTGTAACGGCTGTTGTCTGCATGAAATTCTATGATGAGCCGTTGCGGAGATGGCTGTCTGGAAAAATCGGTCTCAGATGAGTATGTCGCGCGGACGGAAACTGTGGATGCTCCTGTGGGGGATGCTGATGCTTTCCCCTCTGGATGCGGATGCCCGTAGTTCCAAGGAACTCCGCTCTTACTTGCGGGATTCCCTGCAAACCCTCATCTTGCGTTGCGGGGAAGTGCTGGATGCGGCATATATGGCTCAGGAATATGTGGGTGAGAACCGCCATATTCCCGGATGGGAGGGCTTTCCCGTGAAACTGTATCGCTACCATACAGGAAAAGACATCCGCTACGGAAAACCTAAAGAGGGGTATGTCTATATGCTCAATCCCGATGCCCGGAAACTGGCGTACTGGATTGTCTATGCGGTATGGGACGCTACGGGGACACTGCGCTACGAGGATATAGAGAAAGTCAGGAGATTTATCAAGTGGCAGTCCGGGGGACAGTTCCCAGTGAAAGGGGTGGTGTATGAGGATATGTACACGAAAGACCTGTATGAACCGTACATATTTAAAGACGGAGTGACGGTATATATGGCGGACGAGAGGATGAAAGCCGCTGACAAAACGTGCAGTCCCGAACAGTTGCGCTTCTATTTGGATATGGAGAACGGGGACTTGAAGGACTACACTGGGCGTTATGCACGTATATGCAGTACGACACGGGAGATGTATTATGCGGCAGGAGGAAAGAAAAAAGTGGGAAAGAGTGAGGACGGACAGCGTGACAAGGCATGGCTGGCCGTAGTGGCGGAGCTGTATCAGAAGGCGTGGAAATCCCGCCGCAACTTTCTGATATACGCATGGGCTAAAAGCAATCTGTGAAATTTGTAGGTAATCATATATAAAATGGTATCGGAAATGAGAAAAATGGTGGTGCTGGCTGTTCTTGCTGGCTTGTCTTTGGGTATGTACGGACACGGGAAGATTTCTC
>CAVEJA010000001.1:0-1373 GCA_963615745.1 Duodenibacillus sp. | reverse complement strand
CGGAGAATGTGGGTATGGCGGTTGTCTTTGTGGAAAACAACAAAATTGTCTATTCCAGCCAGTTCGGAGTGAAGAATCTGGAGACCCGGGAGCCTGTTTCCAGGAACACGCTGTTCCGTATCGCCTCCATATCCAAGTCCTTCACGGCGACGAGCCTTTTGCAGCTCGTGGAGAAAGGGAAGGTCTCGCTGGACACGGATGTCAGCGAGCTTGCCGGATTCACCATTAGAAATCCCAAATATCCCGATACGGTGATTACGTTGGAGATGATGTTGTCCCATACTTCAAGCCTCAATGACAGCGAGGGATATTTCACCCTGGATGTGATAAACCCTGCCACGAACAAGAACTGGCGGAAATGCTATAACGATTATGAGCCGGGAAAGGGATATGAATATTGCAATCTGAACTTCAATCTGTGCGGAACGTTTCTGGAAAAACTCTCGGGAGAGCGTTTCGACCAGTATGTGGTGGGGCATATACTTCGTCCGTTGGGGCTTTACGGGGGATATTGCGTGGATTCCTTGGATACCAGTCTGTTCGCAAGTCTTTATGATTATGACGGGAAATCCTTTTTCTGCACGGATAAGGAGGCGTATGCTCCCCGCAGGGAGGTTCTTTCCCGCTATGTGATGGGAAAGGACACTCCGGCTTTCTCTCCCACAGGCGGCATGAAACTCTCCGCGGAGGACTTGGCAAGGTACATGATGATGCACATGAACTATGGGAAATTCCCCTCCGGGAAACGGATAATCTCCTCCAAGTCCTCAAGGAATATGCAAATCCCGCGGAGTGATGACGAGCATTACGGCTTGGCACTGTGGAAGACGGATGAGTATTCTCCCGGTGTGACGCTGACAGGACATACGGGCGGTGCGTACGGTATGCGCAGTGCCATGTTCTTCAATCCTGAGGAGAAATACGGATTTGTGGTCATCAGCAATGGTTCGCGCCCAACGGCAAAGGATGGAAAGACGGGGATTCTTACAGGAGCTATGCGTATCATGTACCGTTGCTTCGTCGGGGAAGGGAAATAGCGATGCGGTTTGCTGACGGCAGACTGTAGGAAAATCTACTCGTCAAAGTTTGATTTTTACTCGTCAAACTTTGACGAGTAAAAAAGTCACCGTTTTACGGTGGCTGACTCTGCGTTTTAGCACTCCTAACTCGTAGAGTTACGAGTGCTAAACAGGGCTTTTTTGAGGCGTAAAACCGTATAACAATTTTTCTAAACCGCAGAGTTACGAGGGCTAAATTGGGGCGTTCATATTATTTTTATTGCTGTCCGCTAAAACTTTGAGATAAAGATAGAATTAGCAAAAAAATAGCGGACAGCAATAATTTTTCTCCTATCATCCTCCCTTGTGCCTCCC